>PWWF01000311.1 GCA_003561595.1 Paracoccaceae bacterium
CAATTCCTCGGCGACATCGGGCGTGTTGATCCGGTTCGAGGTGACAAGCGGAATGCCGACCTTGCCCATCAGCTTGCGCGTGACCCAGGCCCAGCCCGCGCGCGGCACGGATGTTGCAATCGTGGGCACGCGCGATTCGTGCCAGCCGATGCCGGTGTTCAGAATGGTGGCGCCAGCCTCTTCAATCGCGTGGGCAAGGCGCGTGACCTCGGCAAAGCTCTGGCCGCCGGGGACCAGATCGATCAGCGAGATCCGGTAGATCAGGATGAAATCCGGCCCCGTCGCGGCGCGGGTGCGGCGCACGATCTCGACCGGCAAGCGCATGCGGTTGGCATAATCCCCGCCCCAGCGGTCGCTGCGCTGATTGGTGGCCGCGCAGAGGAACTGGTTGATGAAATACCCCTCAGAGCCCATGATCTCGACCCCGTCATAGCCCGCATCGCGGGCGCGGGTGGCGGCTGTGACAATATCGGCGATCTGCTTTTCGATCCCCTCCTCATCAAGCTCGCTTGGCGCAAAGGGCGAGATGGGGGATTTCAGCGCCGAGGGGGCGACACAATCGGGGCCATAGGCATAGCGCCCCGCATGCAGGATCTGCATGGCGATCTTGCCGCCCGCGTCATGCACGGCGTCGGTGACCAGCCGGTGATTGGCGCTGTCCGCGTCCGTGTAGATCCCGGCGGCGCCGGGAAAGACGCCGCCCTCATGGTTGGGGGCCATGCCGCCGGTTACGATCAGCCCGACACCACCTGCGGCGCGTTCGCTGTAATAGGCCGCGACGCGGGACCAGTCGCCGCGTTCTTCCAGCCCGGTATGCATGGACCCCATCAGCACACGGTTCTTCAAGGTGGTAAAGCCCAGATCCAGCGGGGCGAGCATATGGGGGTAGGGCATGGGGTCCTCCGTGACGGTCCGGGGCAGATAACCCCGGCCAGTGCGATCTGTCACGCACAACGCCGCGTCATGCGCGTCCCGCCCCTCAAGGCCGGGACGCCCCACCCTCCCACCCGCGTCCCGGCCTTGAGGGGCGGGACGCGCCGGGGCCTCAGTAGCCCGTCATCTCCAGATAGCCGCGCCCGCTATGGCTGCCGTCAAAGCGCAGGGGGCCTTCCCAGTAGCTGATGGAGAGGTCCATCCACGCGTTGGGGTTCAGCGGTTCGGTCTCGATCGACAGATCCTGTTCGGCCCATTCGATTCGCCAATGCGTGGGCACGTCGCGCCCGTCGATGCGGGTGTGGTGCAGGGGCGTGAATTGCACTGCGCCATCGGGCAGGGGCGTGGGCGTGCCGTCGGGTGTGATCCATGTGCCTGCGGTGAACACCTCGGTTCCGCGCAGTTGAAAGCCCATCATGCGGTGACCATCATCGAAGCTGAGCGAGACCCAGTCCCACCCCGCCTGATCTTCGGCCAGCGGCTGGCTGGACCATTCGCGATCCAGCCAGCCCTGGCCTGTCACCTTGACCGGGCCATCGGGCAGATCGAGCGTGCCGGACACCGTGTAGAAGGGTTGCGAGTAGTAATAGCTCGCCTGTCCCTGGGGCGATTTGACGGAATAGCCCGCGTCGCCCTGCGGCACCAGCGGCCCCTCGGCAATGAATTCCAGATCATAGCTGAAATCGCCGCCGCGTGCATGGACCTGCAGATGGTCGAGCGCGTCGGCACCTTCTTCTGCATGACTGGTCATGTGCCAGTCATCGATATGCGCGACGAACGGGTCTGCTGTGACGCCCGCCTGCCCGATGCCGCCGCGCGCGAAACGCTCGGCGCTGAAATGCTGCTCGGCCGTCGTCAGCCCGGCATGCCCCATCCAGACCTGCGGGCTGTCCCAGCCTTCATCCTCTTGCGGGGCGAGGGCGGAACGAAACAGCGTCCATTGCACCCCGTAATCCTGCCCGTCTGCGTCCGAGAGTGTCGCTGTCAGATACCACCATTCGATCCGGTATTCGGGGTGTGGGCCGTGATCTGCGGGGAATTGCAGGGCGGTGCCGCGCTGTGGGATGGCAAAGCCTTCGGCATCCGTGCCAAGGCCTGCAAACCCCTGTGCGGGCAGGCTGGCGGGTGCGAGGGCCAGGCCGAATGCAAGAGCCGCTGCGTGTATGGCTGGTTTGGCGAGATTGTGCTGCATCCTCAGCGATCCCTTGAGAAGACGCGCAACAGATCAGCCGGGCCTTGCCGGGCGAGTTGCAGCGCGGGCAGGCTGGCTGCCGCCAGCACGGCGAGCATCGCCCAGAGCGCCAGTCGCGCCCAGTCGGCCGGGAACACCTGAAGCGGCAGGCGCCAGCCAAAGGCCTGCACATTGATGACCGACAGCAACACCTGCGCCAGCATCAGCCCCACGGGCAGCGCCAGCACCATCGTCAGCGCGCCCAGAACCAGCGCGCGCGCCAGTTCCAGCCCCGCCAGCCGGCGCGCGGTCAGCCCCAGCGCCCAGAGCGGCGCAAGCTGCGCCAACCGCATGCCAGCCAGCGTAACGAGCGCGGCAAAGAGGGCGAGGGCGGCGACCGACAGGGTCAGCACATTGAGCGCGCGGGTGATGACAAAGGTGCGCTCGAATATGCTCATGGACAGGTCACGCGCATGCGCCTGATCGGTGATCTGTGCGCTGCTGAGGCCGAATTCCTCCTGCAGGCTGGCCGTCAGTCCCGCGGCGTCGGATGTGCGGATGGCGAACTGGCGCACCGGCGCATCAGGATAGGCGGCCTGAAACTGGGGCAGGGTCAGAACGGCCTGCGCCAGCGGGTTTCCGTAATCGGCATAGGCGCCCAGCACCGGCAGAGCGCCCACCCCCGGCAGATCGAGCGTATCCGCCCCCGATTGCAGCCCCGCGCGGCGATAGAGCTGTTCATTGACCAGCACCCCCTCGCCTGCGGCCAGCCGGTCCCAGGCGTCGGGCACCGGGTCGATCAGGGGCCAGTTGTCGCGGAAACTGGCGTGATCCTTCATGGCATATATCTGCCCGGGTTGGCCCTTGAGGGTGGCGTCAACGCGCATCATCGGCAGGACGGCATCGGCACGGTCGGACAGGTAGGGGTGCAGGGCGGCGGCCTCTTGCGCGCTGGCGGGCATGACATTCAGTTCCGCCGCCAGTCGCAGGTCCAGCCAGTCGATGAATGTCGCGCGGAAGCTGGCGACCATGGTGCCCACGCCGATATTTGCAGCCAGCGCCAGCATCAGCGCCATCAGGGCAAGTGACAGGCGGGGCATGTTCTGGCGGCTGTCGGCCCAGAACCATTCGGCAACCGGGCCGCGCGCGCCGCGTTGGGCAAGACGCAGCAGCGCCGCCAGCACAAGCGGTACCGCCAGCGCAGCGGCAAGAAGCGCAGCGGCCAGCAGGCCAAAGCCGGTCAGCAGCCCGTCGCCACCAAGCGTCAGCGCAATGGCAAGCACCGCAAGGGCCAGCGCGACCCCCCCTTGCAGACGCATCCCGCGAGCGGAGGCACGGGCCCAGGCGCGGGGCTGGGCGGGGGCCAGGATGGGCAGATGCCACAGCCGCCACAGCGCCTGCGCACCCGCCAGCGCCGCCCCGCCGAGTGTCATGGCCAGCCCGCTGGCGGCCCAGATCGGGTTGAACTGCAGCACGCCCGGCACCGGTGCGCCATAGAGCCCGCGCAGGGTCAGCGCGACATCCGGCATCAGGAACGAGGCCAGAAGATGCCCGAGGACCAGCCCGACAACGCCCGCGATCAGCGCAAAGACGAGCATCTCGGCGGCGAGGCAGGCGGTCAGGGTGCGCAGCGGCAGCCCAAGCGCGCGCAGCGTGCGGAACATGGCGCGGCGCTGCTCGAACGCCAGCCCGACCGAGGAATGCACGATGAACAGACCCACAGCAAAGGCCAGCAGGCCAAACGCGGTCAGGTTCAGGTGAAACGAATCCGTCAGCCCGCCGAGTTCCGCGCCCTCACCCGCCGGAACGCGCCGCAGATCGGGGGCAAGCGTGTCGAGGGGGCGCATCCCTGCGGGCTGCGTCTGGAGCAGGTGGAGGTAGCTCAGAGCCTCGGTGTCCAGCATCTCTTGTGCGCGGCCAATATCGAGGAGGACCGTGCCGACCGGGACGGCGTCTGACGGGTGCAGGTCGAGATCATGTGCGCCGATCTCTGTGATGGTCTGGGGGTGGGCGAAAGCGCGGCCTGCAAAAAAGGCGTTCAGGTCCTGCGCGGCAAGCGCGGGGCCTGCGCCTTGCGGTGCGGTCAGCGGCTCTATGCCCACAAGGGTCACGCGCGCGCTGCCCAGCGTATGACGACCCTCGACAACCGGAGAGACCTGCCAACCCGCGCGGCGCAGGGTGATGTAACGGTCTTGCGCGATCTGGCCCGAGGGGTGGTCAAGGCGCTCGGCGGTTCCTTCGGCCAGCAGGGACTCGGCTGTGGCATAGGCGCTGCGGGCCTCGGAATTGAGCGCCTGCACCCCGGACCAGAGCGCGGTCGCAAGGGCCAGACCGGCCAGCAGCATCGCGAGTTGCAGCCAGTTTCGCACCCAATGCGACATGAGGGCCGTCAGCGCGATGCGGGTCATGCGCCCCCCTCCAGCCGTCCGGCGCGCAGGTGATGGCGGTGATCGCAGCGCGCGGCCAGTCGTGGCGAATGCGTGACAAGCAGCAGCGCGGCACCGGCCTCGGCGGTCAGTTCCAGCATCAGATCGAGCACTGTGTCGCCCGTGCCCTCATCCAGATTTCCGGTCGGTTCATCGGCCAGCACCAGCGCCGGGCGCGCCGCCAGACAGCGACCGATGGCCACGCGCTGCTGCTGCCCGCCCGAGAGTTGTTCGGGGTAGCGCGCGCGCAGATCGGCAAGGCCAAGGCGGTCGGCCAGATGGTCGGTGAACGCGGCATCATGGCGACCCGCGAGCCGCGCCTGAAACGCAAGATTGGCGGCAACGCTGAGCGACGGGATCAGGTTGAACTGTTGAAAGATCAGCCCCAGGCTGCCCCGGCGCAAGGCGGCGCGGCCCGCATCATCCTGCGCGGACAGGTCCGTTCCGGCGACAAGCACCCGCCCGCTTTGCGCGGGTTCCAGCCCGGCGGCGATATGCAGGAGCGTCGATTTCCCGCTGCCGCTGTCACCTGTCAGCGCATGGGCGCTGCCGGGTGCGATCTGGAGCGACAGACCGTCGAGCACCCTGACCGGCCCCTCGGCGCTGGGGAAGCTCTTGGTGATGGTGTCCAGAATCAGTGCGGTCATGCGTTCGCCGCCCCTGCTGCACGGGGCTGTCTGCGTGGTGATGCGTAAGAGGGACGGGGGTGTTGCATCCGGGAATCCGGTCTGAGGGTGGCGTGTGGGGCAGGCTAGCGCACTGGGCGGCAGGCTCAAGCCTTTGCCGGGCACGGGGCGTGCGGCATTTCGGTCCGGCGCAATGCCCGACCGGGGCGGGGGAAGGGGGCTGCCGCCCCCTCTGCGCTGCGCGCATTCACCCCTGCGAGTATTTTGGGCAAGATGAAACAGGGGGGCAGTGCGTGGCGTGCCGTTGCTGCGGTTCTGGTGCGTGAATGGCAAAGGGCCCCGGCGATGTGCCGGGGCCCTTTGAGAGATTTCGGATGGTCGGGTCAGTCGGCCTTGGCCGCCGCGATTTCCTCACCGGTTTCCTGATCGACCATCTTCATCGCCAGCCGGACCTTGCCACGATCATCAAAGCCCAGAAGCTTGACTTTCACTTCCTGCCCTTCTTTCAGCACATCAGAGGGGTGGTTCAGGCGGCGATTCTCGATCTGGCTGACATGGACCAGACCATCGCGCTTGCCGAAGAAGTTCACGAAGGCCCCGAAATCCACCAGCTTGACGACTTTGCCGGCGTAGATCTGGCCCACTTCGGGTTCTGCCACGATCGAATAGATCATGTCATGGGCCTTCTTGATGGCCTCCTGATCGTTCGAGGCGATCTTGATGATGCCATCATCGTTGATGTCGACCTTGGCGCCCGAGACCTCGACAATCTCGCGGATGACCTTGCCGCCCGTGCCGATCACTTCGCGGATCTTGTCGGTGGGGACCTGCATCGTCTCGATCTTCGGGGCATACTCGCTGAAGCCCGAGGGCGCGCTGATGGCCTTGGACATCTCGGCAAGGATATGCATCCGCCCATCCTTGGCCTGTGCCAGCGCCTGTTCCATGATCTCGAAGGTGATGCCCGCGACCTTGATGTCCATCTGCAGCGATGTGATGCCGGCTTCGGTCCCCGCAACCTTGAAATCCATGTCGCCGAGGTGATCCTCGTCGCCCAGAATGTCGGTCAGCACCGCGAAACGGCCGTCATCTTCCAGGATCAGCCCCATCGCGACCCCGGCCACCGGCGCCTTCAGCGGCACGCCCGCATCCATCATCGACAGCGAGCCGCCACAGACCGAGGCCATGGAGGACGAGCCGTTCGATTCCGTGATCTCGGAGACGACACGGATCGTGTAGGGGAAATCGGTCGCGGCCGGCAGCACCGCCTGCAGCGCACGCCATGCGAGCTTGCCATGGCCCACTTCGCGCCGTCCCGGAGGGCCCACGCGACCCACTTCGCCCACCGAATAGGGCGGGAAGTTGTAATGCAGCAGGAAGGCCGATTTCGAGGTGCCGGTCAGCGCGTCGATGAATTGCTCGTCATCGCCGGTGCCCAGCGTGGTGACGCACAGCGCCT
Source organism: Paracoccaceae bacterium (assembly GCA_003561595.1). GTDB lineage: Bacteria > Pseudomonadota > Alphaproteobacteria > Rhodobacterales > Rhodobacteraceae > Roseinatronobacter. The sequence goes on from PWWF01000311.1 coordinate 6,616, forward strand.
GTGTCTCGCCGCGGGTGAACAGCGCCGAGCCATGGGTGCGCGGCAGCATGCTGGTCTCGGCCACGATGGGGCGCACGGTGGTGGTGTCGCGCCCGTCCACGCGGGGTTCGCCATTCACAACCGCGCCGCGCAGGATCGAGGCTTCGAGCTTCTTGATCGCGGCGCCGAGATTCTCGTCGGCCAGTTGCTCTTCGGTCAGCGCGGCCTTGATCGCCTCACGCGCGGCGCCGATGGCACTCACGCGCTCCTGCTTGTCGCGCAGGGCAAAGGCCGCGCGCATCAGCGGCTCGCCTGCGGCCTTCACGGCGGCCAGCAGTTCCGAGTAGTCGGTGGGCTGGAAGTCGAACGGCTCTTTCGCGGCCTCTTCGGCCAGATCGATGATCAGGTCGATCACAGGCTGATAGCTGTCATGCGCGAATTTCACTGCGCCCAGCATCTCGGCCTCGGTCAG
>PWWF01000349.1 GCA_003561595.1 Paracoccaceae bacterium
CCGCTTGACCTGTGCGCGGGCGCGCTGTAGGGGGATCGGATACGCGGGTGTAGCTCAATGGTAGAGCAGCAGCTTCCCAAGCTGACGACGAGGGTTCGATTCCCTTCACCCGCTCCAAATTCTCCGGCCATGACCAGATGAACGACGCGGGCCAACAGGCCCGTAACGGTGTATGCGCGGCAGCAATCCCCCGAAACAGCTAGGCAGCGACTCTGACGACAATCAGGGCCAGCCTGCCGCGCCCCCGCGCTTCGGGCAGACCCAGCGCAAACCGGCCTGAACTCAGCAGAGGGCGCTGCGCGCAGCCCGGCATCCCGCGAAAGTGCTCAGCCCCGCCGAAAAGCCCCCAAGCCCGGCCGCATCTGTCGGCATTCGCCGCGCGAACGCCAACCCGCACGGTCGCACAGTGCGCGCTGGTCAAGCGGCGCATGTTTGTTACCAGCGGCAGGGTTCCTTTCGACTGAAAACAAGCGCGCCCCCAAACTCGCACCACGCGCCAGAACCCGGCATCAGCCCGCCTGTCGCACCAGACAAACACAGGAATGGCTCAGCACCCTCCCTGCCGCTTCATCTTGCCAAAAATACTCAAAAGCCGGGGCCGCAGGCCCCGGCCTCCCTCGACCCAAAGCCGACAGGCTCAGATCTCGCCGCGAAACAGCTGATCCATCGTCATCGAAGGCTGCGCGCAGCCCGCCTCGCCCACGATCCGCGCGGGCACCCCGGCCACAGTCTTGCGTGCGGGCACATCCTCCAGCACGACCGACCCGGCGGCAATACGCGCGCAATCGCCCACCTGGATATTGCCCAGCACCTTCGCCCCCGCCCCGATCAGCACGCCGCATCCGATCTTGGGGTGACGGTCGCCATCTTCCTTGCCGGTGCCGCCCAGCGTGACCGAATGCAGCATCGAGACATTGTCGCCCACCACGGCGGTCTCACCGATCACGATGGAATGGGCATGATCGATCATGATCCCCTTGCCGATCCGCGCGCCGGGGTGGATATCGACGCCGAACACCTCGGACACCCGCATCTGGATCAGGCTCGCAAAATCCGAACGACCTTCGGTGCACAGCCAATGCGCGATCCGGTAGGCCTGCACCGCCTGAAAGCCCTTGAAATACAGCATCGGCTTCATGAACCGGTTGCAGGCGGGGTCACGCTCGAATGTGGCCACGATATCGGCGCGCGCGGCCTCACCCAGCGTGGAATCAGCGGCATGGGCAGTATCCATGATCTCGCGCAGGATCTGCTCGGACAGCTCGGCCGAGGCCAGTTTCTGCGACAGCCGGAAGGCCAGCGCCTGTTCGAGTGTCGCGTGGTGCAACACGGAGGAATGAAAGATCCCGCCCATAAGCGGCTCCTGCAGCACGGCCTCTTGCGCCTCATCGCGAATGCGCCGCCATACCGGGTCGAGTGTGGAAAGCTGGCCTTTGGGGCGTGATTGACCTGGCATCTGTTCTCTCCTGCTGGCGGCATCACACCGCCGACCCGTGACTCACCCGATATGTAATCCCCCGCCCCGCAAAAGCAAAGCCCCGCGCGCGCGGGTTGCTCAGCCCTGGGCCAGCCCCTGCAGGCGGCGCAGGCGCCTGGCGGGGATGCGCGCGACCTCGACCGCGGCAAAGACATGGAGCGTGTCCAGATCGGGGTCGCGCACGGCATGATCGGACACCCAGCCCCCCATGCCCAGATACATCCGCAACAAGGGCGGGATGCGTGCCAGCCCCTCTGCCTGCATGGCGCGCGGCGCCTCAGGCAGGGGCAGCGCCAGGGCAGAGCGATAGTGCGGGCGCAGGCTGGCCGGCCCGACATGGCGCGCGGCCAGATAGGCCAGTGCCGCGCGGTGGCGGGCGGGGTCGGCGCCGGTAAAGGACGCGCATCCCATCAGCATGTCGATCCGCGCCGCCTGCGCCTGCCGCGTCAACCCCGCCAGAAGCGCGCGCAGCGCATCCGGGTCCTCGCGCGCCGCCTCGGCCAGACAGATGCGCCCGATCTCCATGAGCCGCAAGCCAAGCGCGCCTAGTGCGGTCAGGTCATAGAATTGCCCGGTATAGCTGTCCGCCATCGCATGCGGGCTGTCCAGAACGCGCAGCCGGGCGGTGGCAAGGGGGGCACCGCCCGCGCTCTCGCAGATCAGCAGGTGACGACAGAGCGGGTCGAAACGGTCCAGATCGCTGCGGTCGATGTGGCCCCGGAAGCGGGTGGCGCGCAGGCTCTGGACCGCGCGCAGGCCGGGATCACCCGTGACCAGACCGATCTGCAACCGGCCCATGCGAAACGCCTGCATCTGGCCCGGCTGGCCTGGCCCGTCCATGTTCGGCCCCTTGTTGCTTCGGGCGGGCGCCCTACCCCGCAATCCAACCCTGCACGCGCCCCGTCAATCGCCCAGCAATTGCGCGGGGTTGATGCGACCGAAATTGGCCAGAAGCTGGCGCAGCAACACCCCTGTGCTTTGTTCCGGCAGCGTCACACGACGCGAGAGTGGCACCACCTCGCCCTGTTCCAGCCCGAAACGCTCGATATTCGTGACCCGGTCACTGCCATCGAAACTGATCGCCACGACCTCGCGGTTCACCTCGACCGGCGGGCGCCAGCCGCGTTCGATCCAGTCGCTCTGGACATAGTACCAGCCGGACCCTTCCATAACGCCCATCATGCCGGGCTGCCCGATCTTTTCGGCCACGCTCTCGCGGGTGTCGCGCCCGACCTCGATATCGGCCAGTTGGGTGTCATCGGGGGCATAACCATGAAAGCGCTGCACCGGGCTGCAGGCAGCCAGCGCTGCCATCATGACCGGAAAGACAAGCCAGATTGCTGGAAACTTCATGTCGATGCCCCGTTTCACTGCCCTGTCATGCGCACAGCCTGCACGCACCCCGGATCATTTCCGTGTTGCAGGCCGCTGTTTGCACCCGCGCGCCTGTATCTGCCAAGGGGATACAGAATGACGCCGCGCACTTCAAGAAAGGAACGCAAGGGGCTATATGGCGGGTGACAAACGTGACGCAGAGGACTCTGACACCGTGGAAGAGACTGGCCCCGATATCACCGAGCTGTCGCTTGCGCCCCCGATCCGTGTGGCGCGGCTGGACGGGCGGCAGGTGCATGAGATCGACCTGACCCCCGATGCCGAGGCCCGCAGCCGCATCGCCGAACTGCTGGGGCTGGAGGCGCTGCGCAAGTTCCGCTTTCGCGGCAGCCTGCGCCCGCTGGGCCGAAGCGACTGGGAACTGCATGCAGAGCTGGGCGCGACCGTGGTGCAGCCCTGTGTCGTCAGCCTGCACCCTGTCGTCACCCGAATCGACGAATCCGTGACCCGACGCTTTCTGACCGAGATGCCAGAGACCGAGGGCACGGAAATCGAGATGCCCGAAGATGACAGCGCCGAGCCGCTGGGACAATTCATCGACATCAGCGCGCTGGCGCTCGAAGCGCTGTCGCTCGCCCTGCCCGCCCATCCCCGCGCCGATGGCGAAGCGCTGTCAGAGGCGGGGCGGCTGGAACAGGCCCCGCCCGGACAGGCGCCCCTGCAGGACGAAGGCAAGCCCAACCCCTTCGCCGCACTTGCCGGTTTGCGCGACAAACTCAACGGCGCTGGCGACAACTAGCGCCCGCGTCGCGCGATTGTTGTTGCGCCCTGCGAAAACATCACTATTTTGCGCGGCTCATGCGATCGGGGCTTGGAAGCGGGTGGCAATCCGTGTATGGCCCGCCAAATCGCTCAATTTCGTTTTTCGCGTCCAGCGGCCCCGTGTCAGGGACACTGCGATGCTTTGACAACCGAGGTCCGACATGGCTGTTCAACAGAACCGCGTTACCCGTTCCCGCCGCAACATGCGCCGTGCGCATGATGCACTGGTCGCGGCCAACCCGAATGAATGCACCAATTGCGGCGAGCTGAAGCGTCCGCATCACGTCTGCCCCTCTTGCGGGCATTACAACGACCGCGAGATCGTTGCGCAGGCGAGTGACGTCGATCTGGACGACGACGCGGCCTGAGCCGGTCCGTCGCGCCCAGGTCAGATATGCAAGACGCGCCGCGAGGCAGCACAGAGCCACATGACGGCAAGGTCACGATCTCGGTCGACGCCATGGGCGGCGACGAGGGGCCTGCCGCAGTTGTGGAAGGCTGTGCACGCTCGGCGGCGCGCAACCCCCTGATCGCGTTCATCCTGCATGGGGATGAGGCCGTGCTGACCCCGCTGGTCGCGCGCCATGACGCGCTGGCCGGGATCACGCAGATCCAGCACAGCCCTGATGTCGTCAGCATGGATGACAAGCCCGCACAGGTCATGCGCAACGGGCGCAAGACCTCGATGTGGGCGACGCTGAGTTCGGTGCATGATGGTGCGGCGCAGGCCGCTGTGTCCTGCGGCAATACCGGCGCGCTGATGGCCGTGTCGATGCTGCGGCTGCGCAAGCTCAGCGGTGTGCACCGGCCTGCGATTGCCTGCCTCTGGCCCTCGCGCGGGGCATCCGGCTTCAACACGATGCTCGATGTCGGTGCCGATGTGCGCGCGGATGAGGAATCGCTGCTGCAATACGCGCTGATGGGATCGGCCTATTACCGCAACGCCTTTGACGCGCCGCGCCCGCGTGTCGGACTGTTGAATGTCGGCACCGAGGAACACAAGGGCCGGGGCGAGATCAAGGAAGCCGCGCGCCTGATCGCCGATGCCGCCGATCTGGGGCGCTACGAATTCGTGGGCTTTGTCGAAGGCAATGACCTGCCCTCGGCGCATGTCGATGTGATCGTGACGGACGGGTTTACCGGCAATATCGCGCTCAAGACCGCCGAGGGGACCGCGCGCCTGATTTCGGACACTCTGCGCGAGGAACTGATGGCCTCGATCTGGTCGAAAGCCTCGGCGCTGCTGGCTTCGGCCCCGCTGGGGCGGCTGAAGCGGCGGATGGACCCGCGCCGCATGAATGGCGGCGTGTTTCTGGGGCTGAACGGCACTGTCGTCAAATCCCATGGCGCGGCGGATGCGACAGGCGTATCAGCCGCGATCAAGCTGGCGTTCCGGCTGGCACAATCGGGCTTTCAGGACCGCATGGCCGAACGGCTGGCGCGCGTATCGGACGGGCTGCATGCGCAGGATGACGACACGCAAGCGGATGGCCCTGACAAGCCCGAGGCTGAAAGCGAGCGGCAAGACGGGGCACAAGCCCCCAAACCCCACGGCAAACAGGCAGAGCCCAAGACATGATCCCCATTCGACCCGTGATTCGTGGCACCGGCCATTACCTGCCCGCCCGCGTGGTGCCCAATTCCGAATTTGCCGAATGGCTGGACACCAGCGATGACTGGATCAGATCGCGCTCGGGGATCGAACGGCGTCATTTCGCGGCGGAAGGGGAATATACCTCGGACCTTGCCATCAATGCCGCGCGCGCCGCGCTGGCCGATGCAGGGGTCAATGCCGCCGATATCGACGCGGTGATCGTCGCCACCTCGACGCCCGATTACACCTTTCCGGCTGTGGCGACGCAGGTGCAGGCCGGGCTGGGGATCAAACGCGGCTTTGCCTTTGACATTCAGGCGGTTTGCGCGGGGTTTGTCTTTGCGCTCGCCAATGCTTCGGGGTTGATCGCGGCGGGGCAGGCAAAGCGCGTGCTCGTCATCGGGGCAGAGACGTTTTCGCGCATCATGGACTGGACCGACCGCACCACTTGCGTGTTGTTCGGCGATGGCGCAGGCGCCGTGGTGCTGGAAGCGCAGGCCGGCACGGGCAGCGCGCAGGATCGCGGCGTGCTGGCCTGTGACCTGAATTCCGATGGCCAGTATCGCGATCTGCTCTATGTCGATGGCGGCGTGTCGCGGGACGGGCGTTCCGGCGTCCTGAGGATGCAGGGGCGCGAGGTGTTTCGCCACGCAGTCGAAAAGCTGGCCGCGACCGCAGAGGCCGCGCTGGACAAGGCCGGGTTGCAGGCGTCGGATGTCGATTGGGTCGTGCCGCATCAGGCCAATCTGCGCATCATCCGGGGTACGGCGCAGAAACTGGGCCTGCCGATGGACAAGGTTGTCGTGACCGTGCAGGACCATGGCAATACATCGGCCGCATCGATCCCGCTGGCGCTGTCAGTGGCCAATGCCGAAGGGCGTTTCCGCCCCGGCGATCTGATCCTGACCGAGGCTATCGGCGGCGGTCTGAGCTGGGGCGCGGTGCTGCTGCGCTGGTAGGCGATACCCGGCGCGTGAACGCCTTGCGCCAAACCCCTGATATTGACTCTAAAAACCCCTTGGCGCATGCTGCCCCTTCATCAGGAGGGGACGCATGTCGAACAAGACATTGACACGGATGGATCTGACCGAGGCTGTCTTTCGCGAAGTGGGCCTGTCGCGGAGCGAATCCTCCGCTCTGGTCGATTCCGTGCTGGAGCATGTCTCGGACGCGCTGGTGCGCGGCGAACAGGTTAAGATTTCATCCTTTGGCACATTTTCCACACGCGACAAGAATGCCCGGATCGGGCGCAACCCCAAGACCGGCGAGGAAGTGCCGATCTCGCCGCGCCGCGTGCTGACCTTTCGTCCCTCGCATCTGATGAAGGCGCGCGTGGCCGAAGGAAATCGCGGATAGGACTGACCCATGCGTAAAGCGCCCGACGCCTTTCGCACCATCAGCGAAGCGTCAGAGGCCTTGCAGACCCCGGCGCATGTGCTGCGCTTCTGGGAAAGCAAGTTCTCGCAGGTGAAACCCGTGAAACGTGCGGGCGGACGGCGGTATTACCGCCCCGCCGATATTGACCTGCTGGCGGGCATCAAGCTGCTGCTGCACGATCAGGGGATGACCATTCGCGGCGTACAGCGCCTGATCGCGGATAAGGGCGTACGCCATGTGGCCGCCCTTGCGCCCATCTCGCAAGAGGGCGAGGTGCTGGACGGACATGCCGAACCTGTGCCGGATGCCGCCGACACGCCCGCACCGCTGCGTGAGGATAGCGGCACCGCGATCGACTGGGAAGATGAGGGCACGACAGGCGTAGAGGCTTCGAAGCCTGAGCCTGAGCCTGAGCCTGAGCCTGAGCCTGAGCCTGAGCCTGAGCCTGAGCCTGAGC
>PWWF01000055.1 GCA_003561595.1 Paracoccaceae bacterium
ATGGCCGCGCCAGCCTTGATTTCGAGGACCCCGAAGGCCAGCGCTTTCGCCTGACAGCCGACACGCCGGGTGACACCCACCCATGGGACCGCAGCCCCGTGCCCGCCGAACACCAGATCAGGGGGCTGGGCCCGATCACGATATCGGTGCCCGATCTGGCACCCACAGCGGCGGTGCTGACGCTGGTGATGAACATGCGCGAGACGCGCAGCTATCCCGGCCCGGACGGGCAGGGCGATGTGCATGTGTTCGAAATGGGTGCGGGTGGCCCCGCGGCAGAGCTGCATGTCGCGGTGCAACCGGGCCTGCCGGTTGCGCAGCAGGGCGCGGGGGCTGTGCATCATGTGGCGTTTCGGGTCGCCGACCGCGCCGCGCTGAGTGCCTGGACCGAACGGGTCAGCGGCTTCCGGGTGCCCAATTCCGGCGAGGTGGAGCGGTATTATTTCCGCTCGCTCTATTTCCGTGAACCGGGCGGTAACCTGTTCGAGCTGGCCACGGACGGCCCCGGCTTTGACGCGGATGAACCGTTCGAGACGATGGGCGAGGCGCTGTCGCTGCCCCCGTTCCTTGAACCGCGCCGCGCCGCGATCGAGGCCGGGCTGAAGCCGATCGACTGAGAGAGCGGGGGGGCGTCAGCGCCCCCCACGCGTTTTCACAGGCCCGACAACCAGCCTGCCGCCAGATCACGGTCAGCACTGGTCAGCCCGTGGCCCGTGGGCAGGGTGCGCGCATCGACAGTTGCGCCACTCTCCTTGAGCGCGGCTTCCAGCGGTGGGGCGAATTGCGCGAACGGGTCCTGCATCCCCGATGCCATCAAGACCTGCGTGCCCTTCAGATCGGCCTTTGGCGCCTCTGACAGTGCCGCGATTCCGCGCAACAGGATCGCACGCTTGACCACACCGGGATGCAGCAGCATCACCGCGCCCAGCAGGTTCGCACCATTCGAGTAGCCCAGAAAATGCAGCTTGTCGGGGTCCAGCCCGTAGCTGCGCACCGCGCCTTCGACAAAACCGGCAAACGCCTCTGCCTCGGCGCGGATATCATCCTGATCATAGGTGATGGCATCGAAGCGGCGGAACCACCGATTGATCCCCTCCTCGGTTGATCGTCCGCGCACGCCCACAAGCATCGCGTTGGGGGCAATGCTGTGCGCAAGCGGCATCAGGTCGCTTTCATCCCCGCCCGTGCCGTGCAGATGAATGATCGCGGACCCGTCGGGGGTGTCGGGGCGGTGGATCTGGTGGATGAAGGGAAGATCTCGCATAGGCATCCTTTCCTCGCCCGGCAGGGCGAATTGCGGCAGTTTCACGCGCAGCTCTGCCGCGCGCGGTGTCTCAAAGGGTGGGATCATCAGCGTCCGGCCCAGTTGGTCCGGGCTTTCATCGACGCCCATGCCGGGGCCGTCACTGGCAAGTTCGAACAGCAGCCCGCCCGGGTCGCGCACATAGAGCGAGCGGAAATAGCGCCGGTCGCGAAGTTCTGTCAGATCATCGGCCTGACCGATGTCTTTGGCCATTGCATCGACCTCTGCCTCGGTCGCCGCGCGAAAGGCGACGTGGTCGATCATCCCGGTGCCGGGGATCGCGGGCACATAGCCTGCGGCATCGCGCAGATCGATCACGTCACGGGCGGACGCCAAGCGCCGGACGGCCCCTTCGCGCGCAACCTCGCGGTAGCCGAAGCGGGTCAGGAACGCGGCGGTGTCATCGGCCACGGCGCTAAGCAGCGTGGCCCCGCGCAGACGCGTCGGGGCCTGTGGCTGGGGCAGCGGGGCTGTGGCCTGCATATCCGTGCCGACCAGCTTGACGATCAGCCCGTCCTGGTCTTTCAGTCGCAGCACAGGTTCCGCGAATTCATGTGACGGGCCTTCGACCGGCACTTGTGCGGCCAGCGCACGGGCCAGCCAGTCGCCGATACTGTCGGGTGGCACGGCCAGCGCGATTTCCGAGGGCTGGCCGAACCCGGTCCGCCCCCGCGCGCCCGCCTCCCAGACCAGAAAGCTGACCAGACTGCCGGGGCTGCCTGTCGCATCGCCGTAGAAAAGATGCAGTTGCGCCCCATCGGCAAAGCCGGCGGTCTGCTTGACCAGCCGCAGCCCCAGAAAGCCTGCGTAGAAATCCACATTTGCCTGCACACGCGCCGCGATGGCCGTGATATGATGAATGCCCTCGCCCATGCGATTGACCTTATGCTCATGCCTGGCGCTCTGTCTGCCATGGATCGTGTGTCGCGGCCACGCACATAGGCTGCGCGCGCAGCCACACCACCGCGCGGGTCGCCGGGGCGTGACGGAAGAGTTATGATGGGTACACCCCATGCGCAGCCCCGGCTGCCCCGAAACGCGGAGTGCAAGAGATGAGCTGGAACCCGACACTTGAACCCGGTTGCCCCGATGATATCGGCGCGGATGCCATCGAGACGCTGATCGTCCCGCGTGCGCGCGATATCGGCGGGTTCGAGGTGCGCCGCGCCCTGCCCGCGCCGAAACGGCAGATGGTCGGGCCGTTCATCTTTTTCGATCAGGCGGGTCCGGCAGAGTTTCTGACCGGGCAGGGCATTGATGTGCGCCCGCATCCGCATATCGGGCTGGGTACCGTGACCTATCTGTATCGCGGCGCGTTTCACCATCGCGACAGTACCGGCGCCGATCAGATCATCGAGCCGGGCGCGCTGAACTGGATGGTCGCGGGGCGGGGTGTCACCCATTCCGAACGCACGCCAGAGGCCGCGCGCAAGGGCCCATCCGAACTGTTCGGCATCCAGACCTGGATCGCGCTGCCCGAGGCGCATGAGGATGATCTGCCGACATTCGAGCATCACGGCCGCGACACGCTGCCGGAAATCACCGATAGCGGAATCACGGCACGCCTGATTCTCGGCTCGGCCTATGGGGCGTCTGCGCCCGCGCGCATGCTGTCGGACACATTCTATCTGGATGTCGTGCTGGAGCCCGGCGCGCGCTTTCCCCTCCCCGATGACCATGAGGATCGCGGGCTGTATATCACCCAGGGCGCGGTCGAGATTGCGGGTGAGCGCTATGAGGCCGGGCGCATGATGGTGTTCCGTCCGGGTGACAGGATCACTGTGCGCGCCGGGAGTGAGGGCGCGCGCATGATGGCCCTTGGTGGTGCCACGCTGAACGGGCCACGCTATATCTGGTGGAATTTCGTCGCCTCCTCGCGCGAGAAGATCGAGGCCGCCAAAGAGGAATGGCGCGCCGCGCGCTGGGGTGAGGGCCAGTTCGATCTGCCCCCGGATGACCGAGACGAACACATCCCCCTGCCCTGAGCGCACCCCTGTGCAACACTGTCATGCCACCGCCCCGCCCGGACATCCGGGCGGGGCAATTGCGGCTATGTGCATTGCGCCACACTCGTGAAAAACAAGTGAATTCATGGATGCGGCTGCTTGATCTAAGGTTGCAAAATTGACAGTGTTTAACCATCAGGGGTTGAGTGAGAGGGCTACCTATCCATGTCGTGGCCTTCGCGGAGGAGTATGCGTTGTCTTGCCAGATGGGCATTCTGTGGCATCACGCTCGTCCTGACGGGATGCGCGGACATGCAGTCTGCCCTCGACGAAGGGCGCGGTGCCGGGAACACGGCCGAATGGCGGGTCATTCCGGCGCAGCGGGCGTGGATTCATGTGCCCCATTCCCTCATGCCGATGGAACGTGAGCACGGGCGTGAGCGGGAACAACGGCTTGCGCTGCGCAATGAGACGAACCTTCCGGGTGACAACCAGATCTACCTGCGGACTGTGGCGGGCACCCCGCCCGGCGTGATGCGGATGGACCGGATAATCGAACAGGCGGGCGGGGTGCCCGCGCCCTTTGCCACCAGTGATCTGGCCACGATGCGCAGTGTCGAGGATGACGCGGGCGCGCTGATCTGGGCGGAATGGACCAGCGGGGCGGGCACCTCCTGCGTCTTTGCGCTGCGCCGCCTGACGCCCCGGCACCGGGTGATCCCGCATGGCGCGGGCGCGATGGATGTCGTGATGCGCAATTGCGTGCGCGGCAATGCCGAACAGGCGCTTTCGCCGCTGGATGCCGCAACTGCGACGCTGGGCGCCTCGGCGCGTTCTGGACCCGGTGGGGGGCTGCGCCCGCTGTCGCCGCTGGCGGCCCCGTTGCCATGACGGTGGCGACGACATCGCAGCGGGGCGTGGCGCTTGCTCTGGGGCTGGCCTGGACCATGCTGATCGTGGCGGTGCTGGTCCTGGCCAGTACGCCGACCTCGACCCAGGTGCAGGCGCTGCTGGGCATTGTCGCGGTTGTCATCGTGCTGCTGACCAAGCCCTTTGCGCGCATCCATATGGTGCCGCGTCTGATCATGCTGGCGACAGCCAGCATGCTGATCCTGCGCTACTGGATCTGGCGGCTGACCGATACCTTGCCCGCCATCGACGCGCCTGCGTCCTTTGCCGTGGCCCTGCTGCTGTTTCTGGTCGAAACCTATGCCATTGCGGTGTTTTTCCTGACAGCCTTCATCAATGCCGACCCGGTCGATCACCCGCTGCCCCCCAAGGTGCTGGCCAAGGACCTGCCGCGCGTCGATGTGCTGGTGCCATCCTATAATGAGCCGACCGAGATGCTGAGCATCACGCTGTCGGCGGCCAAGCAGATCTTCTACCCGCCTGACCGGCTGACTGTCGTGCTGTGCGATGATGGCGGCACGGATGAGCGCTGCAACCATTCCGACCCCAAGATCGCCGAGGGCGCAAGAAAACGCCGCGCCGAGCTGCAGGAGATGTGCCGCGAACTGGGCGTCGTCTACAGCACCCGCGCGCGCAACGAACATGCCAAGGCCGGCAATATGAGCGCGGCGCTGGAAAAGCTGGATGGCGATCTGGTGGTGGTGTTTGATGCCGACCATGTGCCCAGCCGCGACTTTCTGGCCCGCACGGTCGGCTATTTCGTGGAAAACCCGCGTCTGTTCCTTGTTCAGACGCCGCATTTCTTCATCAATCTGGACCCGATTCAGCGCAATCTGGGGCTGGCCCGCGACTGCCCCGCCGAGAATGAGATGTTTTATGCCAACATCCATCGCGGGCTGGACCGCTGGAAAGGTGCGTTCTTCTGCGGCTCGGCGGCTGTGCTGCGTCGGTCCGCACTGGATGAGGCAGGCGGCTTTTCCGGCGAGACCATCACCGAAGATGCCGAAACCGCGCTGGATATCCATGCGCGCGGCTGGGAAAGCATGTATGTGAACCGCGCCATGATCGCCGGGTTGCAGCCCGAGACATTCGCGAGTTTTATCCAGCAGCGCGGGCGATGGGCCACCGGCATGGTGCAGATGCTGCTTCTGAAGAACCCGCTGTTCCGGCGTGGCCTCTCGCTGCAGCAGCGGCTGTGCTATGTCAATTCCATGAGCTTCTGGCTGTTCCCGCTGGTGCGCCTGAGCTTTCTGGTGATCCCGCTGTTCTACCTGTTCTTCGGGCTGGAGATTTTCGTCGCGACCGGCGAAGAGGTGCTGGCCTATATGGTCAGCTATCTGCTGGTCAGCTTTCTGGTGCAGAACGCGCTGTTCGGGCATCTGCGATGGCCCCTGATATCCGAGGTTTATGAGGTCGCGCAGGCCCCCTATCTGGGCACGCAGATCCTCAAGACCATCCTGCGCCCGCGCGCCGCGAAATTCGCAGTGACGGCCAAGGACGAAACCCTGAACGAGGATCTGATCTCGCCGATCTACATGCCGCTTCTGCTGCTGTTCCTGCTGCTGGCAGCGGGGCTTGCGGCGGCGGCAGCGCGCTGGATCATGTTCCCCGGCGACCGCACCACGATCGAGGTTGTGGGCGGCTGGGCGATCTTCAACTTTCTGCTGACGGCGCTGGCCTTGGGCGCGATCTGCGAGAAGCAGCAGCGCCGCGGTGTGCCGCGTCTGCCGGTGCGCACCCCGGCCATGGTGTCGCTGCAGACCGAGGGGGCCGGCGCGCATGAGCGTGAGGGCATCATCCTCGATGCCTCGACCGGCGGGGCAAAGCTGCGCCTGCCGCTGGCGGATGGTGATGGTGCCGCCCCGGACTGGACGCAAAAGCTGGAACCGGGGGCGCGGATGACCGTGCGTCCGCAATTTGACACCACGCGCGCGATGGAGGCCGATATCGCCGCCGAAATCCGCGCAGTGTCGCGGGGCGAGGACGGGCTGGAATTCGGGCTGTATTTCCTGCCCGATCAGCCGCTCAAGGCGCGCTCTGCCGTGGCGCATCTGATCTTTGCCGACAGCGAGACATGGCGCCGGATGCGCGAGGATGACACGCGCGCGCGGGGTCTGTTGTCGGGGCTGGTCTATGTGGTCTGGCTGAGCCTGCGGACCATTCCGCATGTCATCGGGCAACTGATCCGCGAACCCGCGCGGCGGCGGCGGCGGGCAGAGCGCGGGCCAGCGGATGACGAACCCGTGCACATGCTGGCCTTTGGTGCGGATTTCGATATGGATGAGGTGCCGGGCACCGCGCCGGAACCGCAACAGCGCGACGGGCTGGATTTCATCCTGCATGAGAAGCGATCCGCATGAGCTGCGCGTCCCGGCATATCCTGTGCGCGGCGGTTGCGGTTGTGTCGCTGATGGCCATGCAGGCCAGCGCGCAGATCATCCAGCTTGACCCGCCCACTGACAGCGAACCGGCACCGGAAGAGGACACTACCGCCCCCCGCATCGACCTGGACCTGCCCTCACTGGGGCTGAGCGGGCGTCACGGGTCTGTCCTGAGCCTGGACCCGGAGCGCGCTGATACAGGCACGCGCGCGGAATTGCTGCCGCTGCGGAAGGAACGGCTGAGCGGGCAACACAATGCGGTCGCGCGGCTGACGGGCGAATCCGCGCAAGAACGTTTCATCCTGTTCCTGCCCGACACACCCGGCGCGACCGAGCTTGAACTGGCCCTGCGCAGCGGGATCGACACGTTGCCCGACCGCTCTTCCTTGCGCATTGCTGTCAATGGTGTGGATCTGGGGCAGACCCGGCCCGCCAGCTTTGATGAATTCGCCACCGCGCGGTTTGATGTGCCCGAGGGCGTGCTGCGCCCCGGCCCTAACCTGGTCGAG
>PWWF01000116.1 GCA_003561595.1 Paracoccaceae bacterium
CTGCATGAGCGCGAATGCTCCATCCAGCGGCGCAATCAGAAAGTGATCGAGGAAGCACCCTCGCCCTTCCTTGACGCGGACACCCGCAAGGCCATGGGCGAACAGGCCGTGGCCCTGTCGCAGGCGGTGGGGTACACCAGCGCGGGCACGGTCGAATTCATCGTCGATGGCGCGCGTAATTTCTACTTTCTGGAAATGAACACGCGGTTGCAGGTCGAACACCCGGTGACCGAGCTGATCACCGGCGTCGATCTGGTCGAACAGATGATCCGCGTGGCCGCAGGCGAAAAACTGCCCTTCGCGCAAGACGATCTGCGCATCAATGGCTGGGCCATCGAGAGCCGGATCTATGCCGAAGACCCCTATCGCAATTTCCTGCCCTCCATCGGGCGGCTGACCCGCTACCGCCCGCCTGCCGAATTCGCTGAGCCCGCGCGCGCGCTCCGCAACGATACCGGCGTGTTCGAGGGGGGCGAGATCAGCATGTATTATGACCCGATGATCGCCAAGCTCTGCACCTGGGCGCCCACCCGGTCCGAGGCGATCGAGGAAATGCGCCTCGCCCTCGATGCGTTCGAGCTGGAAGGGATCGGCCATAACCTGCCCTTCCTGTCGGCCGTGATGGACCACCCGCGCTTTGCCTCGGGCGAGATCACGACCGCCTTCATCGCCGAGGAATATCCCGACGGGTTTTCCGGCACCGACCTGCCGCAGGACCTGCTGACCCGCGTTGCCGCCTGCGCCTGCGCCATGAACCGCATGGCCGAGATCCGGCGCGCGCGCATCTCGGGGCGGATGGATAATCACGAACGCATCGTGGGCAGCGACTGGGTGGTCAAGATCGCGGGCGACAGCATCGCCGCCACGATCGCTGCCGATCGCGAGGGCGCCAGTGTCACCATAGGCGGCAATACCTTCCGCATCACCTCCGACTGGCTGCCCGGCCAGCCGCTGGCGCGGCTGATGGTCGATGATCAGGCGCTGGTGATGAAGGTCGCGCGCATCACGGGCGGCTACCGCCTGCGGCTGCGCGGCGCGGATCTCAAGGTGCATGTCTTCTCGCCGCGTCAGGCCGAACTCGCCGCCAACATGATCGAGAAACAGCCGCCCGACACGTCGAAACTGCTCCTGTGCCCGATGCCCGGCATGGTCGTCTCCATCGCCGTGTCCGAAGGCGATGAGGTCCATGAAGGCCAGCCCCTTGCGACCATCGAGGCGATGAAGATGGAAAACATCCTGCGCGCCGACCGCAAGGGCCGCGTGGCAAAGATCAACGCCGCTCCCGGCGCCTCGCTCGCGGTAGATGATATCATCATGGAGTTCGAGGGATGAAACGCACGCCCCTGCGCCTCTTCCTCATCTATTTTGCCTGTTTCGGGGCCGGGCTGGGCGTTGCCTGGATCATCCTCGGGCAAGTGGCCGAGGGCGTGCGCGACGGCAATCATGTCCTGCTGCTGCTGCCCCCGCTGGGCGGCATGATGCTTTTTCACGGGTTGTTTCCGCTGATCAGCCGCCTGCGGCTGGGGCTGGAATTTCTGGCCGTGGGGGGCGGTCTGGTCTTTGGTCTGGGCGCGGTGATGGCAGGGGCCGTCTGGCTGGGCCTGCTGGATCCGGGCACAGCCCTCGTCTTCTGGCTCGCGGGCACATTCGGGCCGGGCTGGTGGTTCATGCTCTCATGGGCGGAAAAACACGGTTATTTCCAATGATGCTTTCATCTTTGTCCAAATATCCGCGGGGGAGGGCTGCCCGCAGGGCAGACCGGGGGCGGCAGCCCCCTCAATGCAAAAACCTGGCCGCAGGCCTCCGCAAGAAAACGCCTGCTCAGCGCCCCGAGGGCAGGCGGTCCAGCACTTCCTGCCGCCGCGTTGGAAAGCGGTCGATCACCGCCATCAATTCACGCCCCGAGCGCACGGCAGGGCGGCGCGCCTTGACCTCACCATCCTTGTCGATGATTGCCGTCATGAACCCGCGCGGGCGCATCACCTGCCGCAACGGGCTGCTGTCATCGGGATCGGCGTCGAAGATCACCACGGCGTCGCGCGCGACAAATTCGCTCTCGCGGTCGCGCAATGCCGCCAGCTGGCGGGTGAATTGCGGGTCATCCGGCGTGTCGGCCATCACCACGATGATCCGCTCGGTCCAGATGAAATCGCGCACATCGACCTCGCGCGCATCCAGAAACTGCAGCGCATTCGGGTCGCGCTCGGCCTCGGCCTCGATCTCGTCAAGCGTTGCTGCATCGTCATCGGTCTCGAGATCGTCCTCCAGCACCTCTTCGACGTCCTGCGCCTCGGCAGGCAGTTCCTCGGCCTCGGTGGCCAGGGATGCTGCGGGAAAAACCAGTGCGAAAACAAGCGCGGTGATCTGTTTCATGTCGCCTCCTGCATGGTGCAGATATAGGCGCAAAGCTGCGGAAAACACCAGAGTATGCGGAATTTTCCGCACTTCCCCTTACAGAAAGGATGCCCCATGAGCGATGCAAGACAGCGTTGGGCGCAGATCGCCAAGGCAGAGCTGAAATCCCGGCCCCTGGACAGCCTGACATGGCACACGCTCGAAGGGATCGATGTCGCGCCGCTTTATACGCAGGACGACACCGCCGAGCTGCCGCATCTGGGCACTGTCCCGGGCGAGCATCCCTATACCCGCGGGGTCAAGGCCACCATGTATGCGGGCCGCCCCTGGACCATCCGGCAATATGCGGGGTTTTCCACGGCCGAGGAATCGAATGCCTTTTACCGCCGCGCGCTGGCGGCGGGGCAGCAGGGCGTGTCCGTCGCTTTCGATCTGGCCACGCATCGCGGCTATGACAGCGATCATCCACGCGTGATGGGCGATGTGGGCAAGGCCGGTGTGGCCATCGACTCGGTCGAGGATATGAAAATCCTCTTCGACGGTATCCCGCTGGAACAGGTTTCAGTCTCCATGACCATGAATGGCGCGGTCATCCCGATCTTGGCGAATTTCATCGTCACGGGCGAGGAACAGGGCGTGGACCGGGCGAAACTGTCGGGCACGATCCAGAATGACATCCTCAAGGAATTCATGGTCCGCAACACCTATATCTACCCGCCCGAAGCCTCGATGCGGATCATCGCGGATATCATCGAATACACGAGCGCCGAGATGCCGCGCTTCAACTCGATCTCAATCTCCGGCTATCACATGCAGGAAGCGGGCGCGAACCTGGTGCAGGAACTGGCCTTCACGCTGGCCGACGGGCGCGAATATGTGCGCGCGGCCATTCATCGCGGCATGGATGTGGACCGCTTTGCCGGGCGGCTGAGCTTTTTCTTCGCCATCGGCATGAATTTCTTCATGGAAATCGCCAAGCTGCGGGCGGCGCGGCTGCTCTGGTCGCGGGTGATGGAGGAATTCGAGCCCAAGGACCCGAAATCGAGCATGCTGCGCACGCATTGCCAGACCTCGGGCGTGTCCTTGCAGGAACAGGACCCCTATAACAACGTCATCCGCACCGCCTATGAGGCGATGAGCGCCGTGCTGGGCGGCACGCAAAGCCTGCACACCAATGCGCTGGATGAGGCGATAGCGCTGCCCACGGATTTCAGCGCCCGGATCGCGCGCAACACGCAACTTGTGCTGCAGGAAGAAACCGGCGTCACCAATGTCGTCGATCCGCTGGCGGGCAGCTATTATGTCGAGAAGCTGACCCATGACATCGCAGAGGCCGCCTGGGCGTTGATGCAAGAGGTCGAGGAGATGGGCGGCATGACCAAGGCCGTGGCCTCGGGCATGCCCAAGCTGCGGATTGAAGAAACCGCCGCCCGCCGTCAGGCCCAGATCGACCGGGGCGACGAAGTGATCGTCGGCGTCAACAAATACCGCAAGGACAAGGAAGACCCGATCGACATTCTGGACATCGACAATGTCAAGGTGCGCGACGGCCAGATCAAGGCGCTGGAAAAGATCCGCGCCAGCCGCGATCAGGCCGCCTGTGATGCCGCGCTGGAGGAACTGACCCGTCGCGCAAGCGAAGGGGGCAATCTGTTGGAAGCCGCAATCGAAGCTGCCCGCGCCCGGGCCTCAGTCGGAGAGATCAGCATGGCCATGGAAAAGATTTTCGGCCGCCACCGCGCCGAGGTGAAAACCCTCGCTGGTGTCTATGGCGCCGCCTATGAGGGCGATGACGGGTTCGCCGCCATTCAGGCCGATGTGGAGGCCTTTGCCGAGGCCGAGGGCCGTCGCCCGCGCATGCTGGTCGTCAAGATGGGGCAGGACGGGCATGATCGCGGCGCCAAGGTCATCGCCACCGCCTTTGCCGATATCGGCTTCGATGTCGATGTCGGCCCCCTGTTCCAGACCCCGGCAGAGGCCGCGCAGGATGCCATCGACAATGATGTGCATATCATCGGTATCTCATCCCAGGCCGCCGGGCACCGCACGCTCGCGCCAGAACTGGTCAAGGAGCTTCAGGCCGCAGGCGCAGACGATATTCTGGTCATCTGCGGTGGCGTGATCCCGCAGCAGGATTACGAGTTTCTCTATAATGCCGGGGTCAAGGCGATCTTCGGTCCGGGCACGAATATCCCCGAGGCCGCGCGCAAGATCCTCGATCTGGTGCGGTCGGCGCGGGGGCTGGACGCGGCGGAATAAACCCCGCGCGCGTCAATGCGCCTCGGCCTCAATGCGCCTCGGCCCAGGTGTCGCCGGTGCCCGCATCGACGACCAGCGGCACATCCAGATGCAGGACAGGGGCGGCGGCCCCTTCCATCACCTCGCGCACGCGGGCGATGGTGGGGTCCACGGCATCTTCATCCACCTCGAACACCAGTTCGTCATGCACCTGCAACAGCATCCGCGCGGGCAGATCGGCAATGGCATCCGGCACGCGGATCATCGCGCGGCGGATGATATCGGCTGCCGTGCCCTGTATCGGCGCGTTGATCGCGGCGCGCCGGGCAAAGCCCGCCGCCGGGCCCTTGGCGTTGATCTCGGGCGTGTGGATGCGGCGGCCGAACAGGGTTTCGACGCGGCCCTCCTTTTTCGCATAGGCGATCGTCTCATCCATATAGGCGCGGATGCCGGGGAAGCGTTCGAAATAGGTGTCGATGAAGCTCTGCGCCTCGGCGCGCGGGATGCGCAGGTTGCGCGCCAGCCCGAAGCCCGAAATCCCGTAGATCACGCCGAAATTGATCGCCTTGGCCTTGCGCCGCACCTCTGATGTCATTTCTGACAGCGGCACGCCGAACATCTCGGACGCGGTCATCGCGTGGATGTCCTGACCGTCGCGGAACGCTGCTTTCAGACTGTCGATCCCCGCAATATGGGCCAGGATGCGCAGCTCGATCTGGGAATAGTCCAGCGCGACCAGCTTGCGCCCCGGCTCGGCGACAAAGGCCGTGCGGATGCGCCGCCCTTCCTCGGTCCGGATGGGGATGTTCTGCAGGTTCGGATCGGTCGAGGACAGCCGCCCCGTCACCGCCCCGGTGATGACATAGGATGTGTGCACACGGCCCGTTTCCGGGTGGATATGGGTCTGCAACGCATCCGTATAGGTCGATTTCAGCTTGGAAAGCTGGCGCCAGTCCAGCACGCGGGCGGGCAGGTCATGCCCTTCGGCGGCCAGATCCTCCAGCACATCGGCGCCGGTGGCATAGGCCCCGGTCTTGCCCTTCTTGCCGCCCTCCAGCGACATGCGCTCGAACAGGATCTCGCCCAGTTGCTTGGGGCTGCCCACATTGAATGTCTCGCCCGCAAGGTCGTGGATCTCGGCCTCCAGCCCCGCCATTTTCTGCGAAAACGCGTTCGACATGCGCGACAGCACATCGCGGTCGACCTTGATCCCCGTCCGCTCCATCGCGGCCAGCACCGGGACAAGCGGGCGCTCCAGCGTCTCATAGACGCGCGTGACCTGCGAGACGTGCAGGCGGGCGCGGAACATCTGCCACAGGCGCAGCGTGATATCGGCATCCTCGGCAGCGTAGCGGGTGGCGTCATCAATCGCGACCCGGTCAAAGGTGATGGCAGATTTGCCGCTGCCCAGCAGCGATTTGATCGGAATGGGCTGGTGGTTCAGGTAGCGATCCGACAGCGCATCCATCCCGTGCCCGTGCAGGCCCCCATTCAGCGCATAGGACATCAGCATCGTGTCATCGATGGGCTGCACATCGATCCCCAGACCCGCAAAGATCTTGGCGTCATATTTCATGTTCTGCCCGATCTTGAGGATCGCCGCATCCTCCAGCACGGGTTTGAGAAGCGCGAGCGCTTCATCCAGCGCGATCTGCCCGTCCAGAAGTTTGGCATCGCCGAACAGCCCGTCATCGCCGCTGGCATGTTGCAGCGGGATATAGGCCGCGCGACCGGGGGTGATGCATAGCGAAATGCCCACCAGTTCGGCCCGCATCTCATCAAGCGAGGTTGTTTCGGTATCGATGGCGACATGCCCGCGCTCGGCAATCTCGGCGATCCAGTCGCGCAGGGTGTCCGTGTCGCGGATGCAGACATACTCGGCATCGGCAAAAGCGGGCGCATCGGGGGGCGTGTCGGCGCTGGCCTCGGGCACAGTCTCGGGCAGGGCGGGGGGCGTGGTGTCGAAATGCTCTGCCACGCGGCGGGTCAGGGTGCGGAACTCCATCGCGTTCAGGAACTCCAGCAGCGCCGCCGGGTCGGGGTCGCGCACTTCCAGATCGTCCAGCCCGAATTCCAGCGGCATGGCGTCATCCAGCGCCACCAGCCGTCTGGAAATGCGGATCAGATCGGCATTGTCGATCAGGCTGGCGCGGCGCTTGGGTTGCTTGATCTCCTCGGCCCGCGCCAGCAGCGTTTCCAGATCGCCGAATTCATTGATCAGAAGGGCGGCTGTCTTGATTCCGATGCCCGGCGCGCCCGGCACGTTATCGACCGAATCGCCCGCCAGCGCCTGCACATCGACCACGCGGTCGGGGCCGACGCCGAATTTCTCTTCGACCTCCTCGACGCCGATGCGCTTGTTCTTCATCGCGTCCAGCATCTCGACCCCACCGCCGACAAGCTGCATCAGATCCTTGTCCGAGGAAATGATCGTGACCCGCCCGCCAGCCTC
>PWWF01000129.1 GCA_003561595.1 Paracoccaceae bacterium
AGCGTGATTTTGCGCATGTCCCTGGTTCCCTGTCAGCCCCTGTGTTGCGGCGCAATGTAACGGCTCAGGCGGCAGGGGAAAGCCCCGATCTCAGCCGCAATAGATGCGGGTCACGATCTCTTCGGCATCATGCTCGATATTCAGGCGATCTTCGCGGAAATCCATGGTGACGGCCATACCGGGGCCGATGATGCGATGCTCTTGCGGCAGGCGGTCACGGTCGATCTGGTCCACAGGCTGGCCGACATGGTGTTGAAGCGTGTCAGCCGAGCAGCCCGCCTGCGGAGGCCCGTCATTCGCTGGCGGTCGTTGTTCTTGTCCGCAGGCAGTCAGAAAACCGACGGTGCTGAGAAGGGCGATGGCGCGGAACATGACAATACCTCCTGTGCTATTTGACGTTCATGTTCACCGGAATAGGGGCAAGATGTCCAGATGGGACAGCCGACCGGCAGCGGAAAGATGCTTGCATCAATGTGAACAAAATGCGAACACATGACCATGACTCTTGTCTTTCCGCTGCCGCATCACCTGGCCGATCAGGACCCGCTGCCTGCCAGTGGCACACCGGCGGCGGCGCTGCTGCGCCTGCGACCGGGCCGCGCGCATGAGCTGTGCGGCCCGGCGCGGCGCCTGCTGGCGGTCTGGGTCATGGCGCAACTGCCCGCCGGGGCACCCGTCATCTGGATCGCCCCGCGCTGGGGGGTGGACCGGCTGTATCCGCCGGGGCTGCGCGACTGGGTCAGCCCCGAGGGGCTGATCCATGTCGCCGCCGCGCGTGACAGCGACGCGCTCGCCTGCGCTGAGGACGCGCTGCGCGCGGGTGCGGTGCCGCTGGTGGTGGTCGAACTGCCCCAGCCGCCTGCGCTGACCCCGCTGCGCCGCCTGCATCTGGCCGCCGAGACCGGGCTGGACCGGCGGCGCAGCGCCGGGCGCGCGGCAGAGCTGCACGCGCTGGTGCTGACCCCGGACCAGGGCGGCACCCCCGGCGTCGAAAGCCGCTGGCATCTGGCCGCCTGCCCCGCGCGCGAGGCCCCGCATTACGCGCCCGTGCAATCGGCCTGGCATCTGCAGCGCCTGCGCGCGCGCATGGCGCCCCCGGCCGCCTGGCATATCGACGCGCGCGGCCAGGCCCATCCGCTGACATCGGACCCCGAGTCGCCCAAAAACCGCGCAACGCCCTGACACCACCCGCAAAAGAGTCGCCATGACCGGCAGATTGCGCTATCTCCACCCGATAAAGATATGCCTTTCACCCAATGCCGGAGTGCGTGCGCGTGCAACATGATCTGCTGATTATCGGGTCGGGGCCTGCCGGATCAGCCGCCGCGACGATTGCCGCACAGGCCGGGCTGCGGGTCGCGCTGATCGACAAATCCACCTTTCCGCGCGACAAGCTCTGCGGCGGCGGGATCACCGGGCGCTCGGCGCGCTACCTGTCCGAGATTTTCGGCGCCCCGACCAGCGATGACCTGTTCCTGCCCAGCCACCAGTTCCGTCTGACCTATGCCGGACGCAAAATCGGCGGGCAGGAGGATGCGCCAACGCTCTACATGACCATGCGCCGCGCCTATGACGCCATGCTGCACGCCCGCGCCCGCGCCGCCGGGGCCGAAGTGTTCGCGCCCGTGCGCATAACCGATATCGACACTGCCACCCCTGCCATCACGCTGGCCGATGGGCGCGTGCTGCGCGGCCATCTGCTGATCGGCGCGGACGGGGCCAACAGCGCCACCGCGCGCGCATTGTTCGGGCGCGCCTTTGACCCAAATGAAATCGGCTTCGGGCTGGAGGTCGAGCTGGATCGCGACCTGACCGCCGACAACACGACCGAGATCGATCTGGGCGCAGCCACATGGGGCTATGGCTGGGTCTTTCCCAAGACGGAGTCGATCACGCTGGGTGTGGGCGGCATCCATATGCGCAACCCGGACATGAAGGCGCATTTCCGCAACTATCTGGCGCTCCACGCGCCCGAACTGGCGGATAACGCAAAGATCAAATGCAAGGGCGCCTTTCTGCCCTTTGGCGATTTCCGCAAGGTCGCGGGGCGCGGGCCGGTGCTGCTGGCGGGCGATGCCGCCGGTCTGGTCGATCCGATCACCGGCGAGGGAATCGCCTGGGCCATGCGCTCGGGCCAGTTCGCAGGCGAAGCGGCGATCGAGGCGCTGACCTCGGGCCAGCCCAAGGCCGCACTCGCGGCCTATCAGCGCCGCCTGTCCTATATCCACCGCGAAATCACCGCCGCGCGGCGCATCCGTGCCATGATCTATGCCGGGCCGATCCGCGCCTATTTCCCCCGTGCGGTCGAACGCAACCCATCCATGACCCGCACCTACCTGCGCCTGCTGGCGGGCGAGATGGATTATGCCGATCTGGGCCACAAGGCCCTGTTCCGCCTGGCGCGACGTCTGGGCGGGTCGGTCTTTCGTCGCGCGGCGTAACACTGTTCGCGGGGGCTTTCCCGCGCCGCATGGCCAGAGTATATGCCGCCCATGAGCACGAACCCCCCTGACCTGCGCCCCGATATCGCGCCCCGCGCCCGCCTTGGCGATGCCCCCCGCCCCGGCCAGCCCACGATCGGCATGGTCAGCCTGGGCTGCCCCAAGGCGCTGGTGGACAGTGAACGCATCCTGACCCGGCTGCGCGCCGAAGGCTATGGCATCAGCCCCGATTACGCGGGCGCCGATGCCGTGATCGTCAATACCTGCGGCTTTCTCGACAGTGCCAAGGCCGAAAGCCTGGATGCGATTGGCGAGGCGCTGTCGGAAAATGGCCGCGTCATCGTCACGGGCTGTCTGGGGGCCGAGCCCGAATATATCACCGGCGCGCACCCAAAGGTGCTGGCCGTGACGGGCCCGCACCAATATGAACAGGTGCTCGATGCCGTCCATGCCGCTGTGCCGCCCGCGCCCGATCCGTTCATCGACCTGCTGCCCGCGCGCGGTGTCAGCCTGACCCCGCGCCATTACAGTTACCTCAAGATTTCAGAGGGTTGCAACCACAAGTGCAAGTTCTGCATCATCCCCGACATGCGCGGGCGCCTGGCCTCTCGCCCCGCCCACGCCGTGCTGCGCGAGGCGGAAAAGCTGGTCGCGGCGGGGGTGAAGGAGCTGCTGGTCATTTCTCAGGACACTTCGGCCTATGGGGTGGATGTCCGACATGCGGAAGAGCGCGGCCACCGCGCCCATATCACCGATCTGGCGCGTGATCTGGGGGGCCTCGGCGCCTGGGTGCGGCTGCATTACATCTACCCCTACCCGCATGTGCGCGAGTTGATCCCGCTGATGGCCGACGGGTTGGTGCTGCCCTATCTGGACATTCCCTTCCAGCATTCCCACCCCGACACGTTACGCCGCATGGCGCGGCCCGCCGCGGGCGAAAAGACGCTGGACCGGATCGCGGAATGGCGCGCCATCTGCCCCGAGATCACGCTGCGCTCGACCTTCATCGTCGGCTATCCGGGCGAGACCGAGGCCGAATTCCAGCATCTGCTGGACTGGCTGGATGAGGCGCAACTGGACCGTGTGGGCTGCTTTCAATACGAGAACGTGGCGGGCGCACGGTCCAATGCCCTGCCCGACCATGTGCCCGATGAGGTAAAGGCCGAACGCTGGGCGCGGTTCATGGAAAAGGCGCAGGCGATATCGGCGGCGAAACTGGCAGCCAAACTCGGGCAGCGGATGGATGTCATCGTGGACGAGATCGACGCCGACGGCATCGCCACCTGCCGCACCAAGGCCGACGCGCCCGAAATCGACGGCAACCTGTTCATCGACGCGGGGACAGATGGGCTGTCGGTCGGCGATATCGTAACGGTCGAGGTGGATGAAGCGGGCGAGTACGACCTGTGGGGGCAGATTGCACCTTAAGCCTTCCCCTTGGCGCGGGCGCATGATAAGGGCTGCGCGGCTTGGGCGCACCGCCCGAACAGGATAATCCGGAGACATCAAAATGGCCATCGAGCGCACGCTTTCCATCATCAAACCCGACGCGACCAACCGCAACCTGACCGGCAAGATCAATGCCAAGTTCGAGGAAGCGGGCCTGCGCATCGTTGCGCAGAAGCGCATCCACCTGACCAAGGCGCAGGCCGGCAAGTTCTACGAGGTCCACGCCGAACGCCCCTTCTATGACGAACTGTGCGACTTCATGGCCTCTGCCCCGGTCGTGGTGCAGGTGCTGGAAGGCGAAGGCGCGATTGCCAAGAACCGCGAAGTCATGGGCGCGACCAACCCTGCCGATGCCGCCCCCGGTACGATCCGCGCCGAATTTGCGCAATCGGTGGGCGAAAACTCGGTCCACGGATCGGACGCGCCGGAAACGGCCGCCGCCGAGATTGCATATTTCTTCTCAGGGCTGGAACTGGTCGGCTGAACTGGTTCGATATTTTTTTCGGGGGGCCGCGCTTCGCGCGGCCCTTTTCACATGCGCGCGGCGTTTCACTTGCACCCGAAGCAGGCGAGCGCGATACTGCGCGCCATGGGCAAGACACTTCTTTCACTCGGGCATGGCTACAGCGCCTCAGGGCTGGAAACGCGGCTGCTGGCGCGTGGCTGGCAGATCATCGGGACCACGCGCAGCGATGACAAGGCGCGCGCGATGCAAGCACGCGGCGTCACGCCACTTATCTGGCCGGGCAATCCGCTGCCGCTGGACCAGGCCACGCATCTGCTGACATCCATCGCGCCGCGCGGCGCGGACCCGGTGCTGGCCGCGCATGGCGACGAGATTGCCGAGGCCCGGCATCTGGAATGGGTCGGCTACCTCTCGACCATCGGGGTCTATGGCGACCGGCAGGGCGGCTGGGTGGATGAAACCGACACCCCAGATGCGCGGTCCGAGCGCGCGCGTGACCGGATCGCGGCGGAAAATGCCTGGCAGGCGGTTTGTGACCGCGCAGGCGTGGCGCTGCATGTGTTCCGGCTGGCGGGGATTTACGGACCCGGACGCGGCCCCTTTGCGAAGCTGCGCGCAGGGCGTGCGCAACGGGTCATCAAGCCAGGTCAGGTCTTTTCGCGCATCCATCTCGACGATATCGCCGAGGCGCTGGATCTGGCCATGCACTCGGATCTGGGCAGCCGCATCTTCAACCTGTGCGACGATCTGCCCGCCCCCCCGCAGGATGTGCTGTGCCACGCGGCAGATCTGATGGGCATTTCCCCGCCCCCCGAAGTGCCGTTCGAGGAGGCCGATCTCTCGCCCATGGCGCGCGCCTTCTATGCCGACAGCAAGCGCGTGCGCAATGACCGGATCAAGCGCGACCTGGGGCTGACCCTGCGCCACCCCGATTACCGCAGCGGGCTGGCCGCGATCAGGGCGGCCGAGGGGTGATTGCCAAGCGCGCGCGGGCGCGCTACCTCGGCGCTCATGCCACGCTATGCGCTGAAAATCGAATATGACGGGCGACCCTTTTGCGGCTGGCAGGCGCAGAAGGATCAGCCGTCGGTGCAGGACGCGCTGGAGGGCGCGCTGGCACGGCTGGAGCCGGGCCTGCCCCGCATTGCCGCTGCCGGGCGGACCGATACAGGTGTGCATGCCACCGGGCAAGTGGCCCATTGCGACATGGCGCGCGACTGGGACCCCTTTCGCCTGATGGAGGCGCTGAATCACCATCTGCGCCCCGCCCCCGTCGCCGTGCTGGCCTGCGCGCAGGTGCCCGAAGCATTTCACGCCAGATTCTCTGCGCGCGAGCGGCGCTATCTGTTCCGGCTGGTCAGCCGCCGCGCGCCCCCGGTGCTGGAACAGGGGCGGATCTGGCATATTCGTCACGCGCTGTCGCTGGCCCCCATGCAAGAAGCCGCGCGCCATCTGCTGGGGCAGCATGATTTCACGACCTTTCGCGCAAGCCAGTGTCAGGCGGCCTCACCCGTCAAGACGCTTGATATGCTGGAGATCGAGGTCCTGGACATCCCCCATGGGCAGGAATTCCGCTTTCACCTGCGCGCGCGGTCCTTTCTGCACAATCAGGTCCGCAGCATCGTCGGCACGCTGGAGCGAGTGGGCGCAGGCGCCTGGGCGCCGGAGGATATGCGCGCGGCACTCGCGGCGCGCGACCGCGCGGCCTGCGGGCCAGTCAGCCCGCCGGACGGGCTGTATCTGAGCCATGTGGCCTATCCGGAAAACCCCTTTGGCGATGCGTAGGGCCGACAGGGATTATTTGAGTATTTCTGGCAAGATGAAGCCGGAAGCTCAGGCATTTTCCTCGACGACGACAAGATCACGCTCGGCGGCATTTTTCGCAAAACTCAGCGCCTCCTGATAGGCGGACGAGTTGTAGCAGGCCACGGCGGTATCGAGCGAGGGGAAGCGCGCCACGACGTTGCGCGCGCGGTCGCGCCCTTCAAGCTGGACATACCGCCCGGCGCGCGACAGGAAGACGCCGCCATGGGCCGCGATGGCATCCGTGGCGCGTTTTGCGTATTCGCCATAAGCCTCGGCATCTGTAACCTCGACATGGGCGATCCAGAGGGCAGTGCTCATGCGGTTTCTCCTTCTATCAGTTTCGAGACAGCCTCGATCGCGGCATCGGCCTGCGCGATATCCGCGCCGCCACCCTGCGCCATGTCAGGCCGCCCGCCCCCGCCCTTGCCGCCAAGGGCCGCGAC
This sequence comes from Paracoccaceae bacterium, assembly GCA_003561595.1. Taxonomy (GTDB): domain Bacteria; phylum Pseudomonadota; class Alphaproteobacteria; order Rhodobacterales; family Rhodobacteraceae; genus Roseinatronobacter. The sequence continues at coordinate 6,606 of PWWF01000129.1, forward strand.
CGCCGTGCGCACCAGATCGACCGCTGACAGCCGCTCGGTCAGATCGGGGGTGACGCCTGCGGCGACGGCGGGTTTCGCGCCGGTATCGGCGATCAGGACCACCGCGCCCGTGCCCAGCTTTTCCTTCATCGCGTCGATCAGCGCAGGCAGGTCCTTGCCGGTCACGCCCTCCATCTTGCGCGCGATCACCCGGATGCCGCCGATCTCGCGGATCTCGTCACTGGCCTCGCCGCCGCCCATGGCGATCTGACGCTTGAGTTGCGCGACCTCATTGGCGAGCGCGCGGCGTTCTTCCATCAATGCCTTCACGCGGTCGGGCACATCCTGGGCGGGCGCTTTCAGCAGGCCCGCGACAGTGCCCAGCCGCGCCTCTTGCGCGCGCAGATGCGCGAGCGCGGGCTGGCCGGTCAGCGCCTCGACCCGGCGCACCCC
>PWWF01000068.1 GCA_003561595.1 Paracoccaceae bacterium
ACTGGACCCGCGCCGAACTGGTCACGCCAGAGCCGAAAAAAGCGATCTCGCTGCGCGTCGATCCCGATGTGCTGGACTTCTTCAAGTCACAGGGCCCCGGCTACCAGACCCGCATGAACGCCGTCCTGCGCGCGTGGATGGAGGCGCAACTCAAGCGCTGATCTTCTCCACAGTCAGGTTGCCATTGGTATAGACGCAGATATCAGACGCAATCGCCATCGCCCGCCGCGCCACCTCTTCCGCTGAAAGCTCACTCGCCATCAACCCGCGCGCAGCGGCCAAAGCGAAATTCCCACCCGAGCCGATTGCCGCAACGTCATGCTCCGGCTCCAGCACATCACCCGCGCCAGTGATCACGAACAGATCGCGCCCATCCGTGACGATCAGCATCGCCTCCAGCTTTTGCAGATACTTGTCGGTGCGCCAGTCCTTGGCCAACTCCACTGCCGCCCGCGCCAGTTGTCCTGGCGTGGCCTCCAGCTTCGCCTCCAGCCGCTCCAGCAGGGTGAAGGCATCGGCGGTCGAGCCTGCAAAGCCCGCCACCACCTCTTTCCCGCCGGGCGACAGTCTGCGGACCTTGCGCGCAGACCCCTTTATCACGGTCTGGCCAAGCGATACCTGGCCATCCCCTGCCACCACGACCTTGCCACCGCGGCGCACCGCGATAATGGTCGTGCCATGCCAGCCGGGAAAATCACCCACCTTACACCTTCATCTTGCCCAAAATACTCCCGCCGGAGGCGCATCTCACGGTCGGGCGGAACGCTGCGGGGGCGCGCCTGTGCCCGCCCCCTCAGACAGTCACACTTCGCTGTCGATCCAGCTTTGCAGCGCCGATTTCGGGGCCGCGCCGACCTTGTTGGACACGACCTGCCCATCCTTGAACATGAACAGCGCCGGGATCCCGCGAATGCCCATGGAGGCGGCGGTATCCGGGTTCTCGTCCACATTCACCTTGGCAATCTTGATCCGGCCCTCATATTCCGAGGACAGTTCCTCCAGCGCGGGGCCGATCTGCTTGCAGGGCCCGCACCATTCGGCCCAGAAATCGACGATCACGGGGATGTCGGACTGGCGCACTTCGGCGTCAAAGGTGGAATCGGTGACAGCAATCGTGGCCATGGGCCCCTCCAATCTGATGTGTTTCGAGTGCTACCTATGCCTGCGCCGCGCGGGTTTCAAGCGCCGCGCGCGCAAGGGCGGGTTCAATCAGACCGGGTGGCAGGTCCATCAGCCGCGCCTGGGCCGTCCAGAGCAGCGCCACGCGCACCGAATGCCCCGGCCAGACCTGCCGGATCAGCGCGGCATAGGCCCCCATCTGGCGCAGCAATCCTTCGGGTGTCGCCGCAGGTGTGTCGGGCACGATCCGGTTCGATTTGTAATCGACTGCCAGCACTGCGCCGTCACTGACCACCAGCCGGTCGATCACCCCATAGGCGGGCTGGCCCCAGAGCGTGCCTGCAATCTCGACCTCGGCCAGAGTGTCCGGCGCGAACAGATGCGCCAGTCCGGGGGCGGCCAGAACGCCCTCGGCCTCGGCCAGCAAATCATCCAGATCGCGCGGCACCCCCTCGGCACTGCTGCCCAGAAGCGCGCGCGCACGCTCCAACCGGCCATCAGCGGGCCAATGTGGCAGATGTTCCAGCAGCAGATGCAATTGCGTGCCGCGCAGCAACGCCGCCTCGCTGCCTGTCGCTTCCAGACCGGCCGCAGGCTCTCCCGGCAGGGCCTTGGCCCCGCCCAGTTGCGAGGGCGAGAGGAGCTGCGCCTCGCGTCCCGCCGGGGTAGCAGACACGCGGTAGAGCGCGGGCAAGGCCGGGACAGGGCGGCCTTCTGCGCCCGCCGCGACAACCGCCTCGGCAGGCCAGTCCTGATGCTCATGGCGCAGCCCCGGCCCTGTCGGGCTGTCAAGGCGGGCCGCGCCTGCGTGGCGCAGTCCCTCGGCCACACGGTTATGCCAGCACTCCTCGTTTTTTGCCTCGCCCGCGCCGGCCACGATCAGCCAGCTTTCGGCGCGCGTCATCGCAACATACAAAAGCCGCGCATCTTCCTGCGCGCGCAATTCGGCTGCCGCGTCAAGCTCGGCCTGCAGCGCGGGCGGGGTGTCCGCGCTGACCCCGCGCCAGGCGGGGATGCCCTCAAGCGTCACGATCTGCCGCCGGTCCTGCGCCCGCCTGTCTGCCGTGTCCGGCAGGATCACGACAGGCGATTCCAGCCCCTTCGCGCCATGCACCGTCATCACCCGCAACCGCCCGCCAGCTGCGCCCAATTCGCGCTTGATCTGCACATCGCCATGGTCCAGCCAACTCAGGAATCCGGTCAGGCTGGGGGTTTCCATCTGCTCATAGGCCAGTGCCTGTGCCAGCATCGCGTCGATGCCATCCTCGGCCTCGGGCCCCAGCCGCGCGATCAGACGCCGCCGCCCGTCATGGCGCGTCAGCACCCGCTCGATCAGTTCATAGGGACGCAGGAAATCGACCTGCCCCAGCAGATCGTTCAGCATGTCGCGCGTTGCCTGATCGCCGCTTTCGCGCAGCCGCCGCCACAAGAATGCGCCCTCGCGGCCATGCGCCAGCCGGAACAGCGCATCCTCGGACCAGCCGAAAAGTGGTGAGCGCAGGCTGGCGGCCAGCGACAGATCATCCTCGGGCGTGTCCAGAAAGGCCAGGAGCGCGCTCAGATCGCGCACCGCCATCTCGCCCCCCAGTCGCAGCCGGTCGGCGCCCGCAATCTCCAGCCCCTGCGCCTTGCAGGCGGCGATGATTTCGTGAAACAGCGTGTTGCGTCGCCGCACAAGGATCAGCACATCGCCTTCATGCATCGCGCGCGCGCCACCGCGATGCGGGATCGGGGTGCGCGCATCGATCAGGCGGCGCAACTCGGCGGCGATGGTGCGGGCCAGTTGCCGGTGATGATGCTCTTCTGCCAGCACATCGACCGGGTCATACCATGCGGGCGGGTCGCTCTTGTCGGGCGGGGGCACAAGCGGCCACAGATCCACCCGCCCCGGCGTCTCCGCGAAAAACGCGATATGCTGCGGCGCACCGCCCAGCCCGGTATCTGCGGGCGGGCGAAAGGTCTGATCGACACTGCGCAGCACCGCGTCCGAGGACCGGAAAGAATGCGCCAGTTCGGCCTCGTTCAAACGCAGGCCCACATGGGCAAGACGGTCGCGAAACTGCGCCTGCATGGCGTCGAACACCGCCAGATCGGCCCCCTGAAAGGAATAGATCGACTGTTTCTTGTCCCCCACCACGAACAGCGTGCGGCGGGCATCGCGCGCCCCCACGCCCGAGGTAAATTCCTGCGCCAGATGCTCGATCACCCGCCACTGACCGGGGGCAGTATCCTGCGCCTCATCGACCAGAATGTGATCGACCCCGCCATCCAGCTTGTAGAGCACCCATTGCGCCACGGATGGATCGGTCAGCAACTGCCCCGCGCGCGCGATCAGATCGTCGAAATCCAGCCATCCGCGCGCGGCCTTGGCCGCTTCCAGCCGTGGCAGAAACGCGCGGGCAAAACGATGCAGCGCCATGCTTTGCCAATATGCGCCAAACGCGACCCGCAAGGGTCGCGCCTCCTCCACACGCTCCATCAAGGCATGAAACGGGTCCAGCAACCGGTCCAGCTTGCGCCGCGTGGTTTTCGTGGGATAGCGGTCAAGCTTGGCACAAAAGGCCCGCGCCCCGGTCTTGTACAGGAATTCCGCTTCCAGCGCGCCCAGCAGGTCCAGATCAGGCGTCGTGAAATCCAGCTTGCGCAAACGCTCCGCCGATTGCATGTCCGTAGTGCTGCCAAGCTCCAGATAGGGCAACACATCCGCCATCAGCGCAGCCTCGCCGCCCCGAAAGACCCGGCCCAGCAAGCGGTCCTGGTCCATACCCTCGGGCAGGCCAAGCGCCGCGCGCAGCGCGGCGCCCGGCTCCGTCCCGGCGAAACGCGCTGCATTCCCGACAATCTCGCGCAGCAGATCATCCAGATCCGCACCCGTGAACACCATCGCCAGCGCATCCAGCGCGGGGCGGTCCGGCCCTTCGGCCATGGCATCCAGCACCTCTTCGCGCAGCAGCCGGGAGGAACGCTCATCCATCTCGGTGAAAGCCGGGGACAGCCCGGCCTCCAGCGGAAAGCGGCGCAAAAGCGCGGCGCAGAAACTGTGGATCGTCTGGATCTTCAACCCGCCCGGCGTCTCGATCGCGCGCGCAAACAGGCGCCGCGCCGCCGCAAGCGAGGGGCCGGGCGCTTCGTCAATTTTCGCCAGTTCCGCGCGCAATTCGGCCTCGGGCAGCATTGCCCAGCCGCCCAGCAGTTTGAACAGCCGGTTCTGCATCTCGCTGGCGGCGGCCTTGGTGTAGGTCAGACACAGGATGCGCTGCGGCTCTACCCCGCGCAGCAACAGCCGCGCCACCCGGTCGGTCAGCACCTTGGTCTTGCCCGATCCGGCATTGGCCGACAGCCAGGTCGAGGCCAGCGGATCGGACGCGCGATTCTGCGCCAGCGTCGCCTCATCCATCGCGATCCCTCCCGACCCTCAGTGTCACGGGGCTGTCCTGTTCGGTCCATTCCCCATAGCGGGACAGATGGTCGTAATCGGACATATCCCGCAGGCTGAGCAGCATCCGACGCGCGGCGAAGCCGCGCGCCTCGTCCAGATAGGAGGCAATCAGCCGCTCGAACGCGGCGCGCGTGTCGGACAGCAATTCGCCCGTAATCTCGGTTTCCACCAGTTTCAACGGGTTCGACAGCCCGATATAGGTGATCCGCGCCACATCACGCGCGCCCAGCGCGCCAAACGCCCCTTCCGCCGCCATCATCGCTTCCAGTAGCAATTGCTTGTCGAAATGTTCCTGCTGCTTTTTGTTGGGTGGGGCCCCGGTCTTGTAGTCGATGATATGCACCTCGCCATCGGGCCATTCATCCACCCGGTCGGGGCGCGCAGTCAGGCGGAATTCCGGCGCGGGCAGATGGAACACGCCCTTTTCCTCCAGCATCAGGGCGCGCCCCGGCTGGGCCAGATGCCAGTCCAGAAACGGCGTGGCGGCGCGGATCATGCGCGCCTGCCACAGGGCGCGCGCGGCAGGCCATGGCACCGCGTCATCCAGCACTTCGGCCGACAGGCGCAACAGATGCGCGAGCGGGTCAGCCTCTGGCGGTTCTTTCGTGAACCGCTCCAGCACCTTGTGCAGCACTGTGCCGCGCAGCAGCGCATCGGGGCCGGGATGCAGCGGGTCCAGCTTGCGCAGCCCCAGCACATGGCGGGCATAAATCTCATAGGGGTTGCGGATCAGCGTGCGGATCGCCGTGACCGGCAGATCGCGGGGCCGCACTTCGCCTGGCGGGGCAGGCGCGGGGCGCGGCGCGGGCGGGTCATCGGGCAAACCTTGCGTGTCGCCCTCAAGCGCCGCGGCCAGATCGAGCAGCCCCTGCCCGCGCGCGCGCATCGCCGCCAGTGCGGCGCGCCCGCCCTGATCGGGCAGCCCGTCCAGCAGGTTCGTCAGCCGGTTCAGCCAGCGCGAGGGCACAGTCTGCGCCTCGGCATCACGCAGGGCGCGGGTCAGCACGACCTCGGGCGCTGCAATGGCCTGCTGAAAGTCATGCGCGGACAGGCCGATCTGACGTTCGGGCGCCAGCAGCCCGGCATCGGCGCGCATGCGGCGGTTCAGCCAGGGGTCGGGCTCTGGTGCCTTGGGCCAGACCCCGTCATTCAGCCCGCCCAGGATAACCAGATCGGCCCCCTGTACCCGCGCCTCCAACGTGCCCCAGATCATGATGTGCGGGTCCGCCGCGACTGGTTCGCGCACCTCGAACCCCTGCAGGTAGGAGGTCACGAACGCCTCATAATCGCGCGGTGACAGCGTCCCGCCCGCGGGGGCCTCATATGCCAGATCCTCCATCGCCGCGCGCGCCTTGTCGCCCGCAGCGGCCTGCCACAGCTCTCCCGTGCCGCCCTGCACGCCCCCGGCCAGCCGTTCCGCCCGCGCCAGATGCGCGGCCACCAGATCGGCCAGAGGCAACGGCCCGCCCGGCAGCGGTGCTGCCAGCGCGCCGATCAGCCATTCGGCCCAGTCCGCGCAGTCCTTCTGCGCGCCGAAATCGCGCAGAAAGGCCGCATCGGGATAAGCCACCGCCTTGCGCCGCAAACGCAGCTCCAGATCGCGGGTGTGCAACAGATGCGTGGGGCGATTCGCGCCGCTATGGGTCAGCGGGTGCTTCAGCAGCACCATTAGCGCAACCGTGTCCAGCCGCTGCACCATCAACCCCGCCACATGGCGCAGAAATCGCCCCGGAGCTGACAACGCCAGCGGGCGGCCCGCGCTATCATCCGGAGTGATGCGCCAACGATCCAGCACCGCCGCCACACGCCGCGTCAACTCGCGATCCGGGGTGATCAGCGCGGCGCTTTGCCCGTCCTCACGCGCGCGGCGCAAACGCATGGCAATGGCCAGCGCCTCATCCCTGGGCGATGGCGCCTCGATCAGGCTGAGGCCCGCGCAGGCCGTCTCAAGATCGCGCAAGCTGCGCCCCTCGACCATCCACTGATCGGTGACCGGCGCGGGCCGCAGCGCGAGCGATACCAGCCGGTTTCGCGCGGGCGCAGGCGCGGGCGCATCGCTCCAATCTTGCACATCCTCAGGCGCAAGGCCCAGCGTGTCCATCAAAGCGCGGAAGCGGAATTGCGGGTGGTCCTCTGCCTCCAGCCGCGCCCAGATGTCCTGTGGCATGTCAGCATCGAACCCCGGCAGGATGACCGCGCCCTGCGGCAGCCGGGCCACGGCCTGCATCAGCAGGGCCGTGGTGCCGCGCGACCCGGTCGATCCCGCAATCAGCACAGGGTCCGCAGGCGGCGCGTCCTGCCAGGCCGCGATCAGCGCCTCGGCCTGCGCGCGCAGGCGGCCTTCGGCATCGGGCGCGTCGGGTTGCAGCACCTGTTCGGCCAGCGAGATAAAGCGCAGGCTGCGCGCCCAATGCGCCGAATGCGCGCTGACATCGAGGCTGCGCAGACGCTCGGGCGGCACACCCTCGGCCTGCATCTC
>PWWF01000184.1 GCA_003561595.1 Paracoccaceae bacterium
CGTCAACATGGCGCATGGCTCACTTTACATGGTGGGCGCCTATGTCGGCTTCGCGGTCTATGACCCGATTTATGCTTCGGCAACATGGTCGTCGCAGGCCTAGCTGATCGGGATCGTGGCCGGGGTGCTGGCTGCGGCGGTTGTCGGGCTATTCATGCAGGTGGTCCTGCTGGGCTGGATGCAGGGGCAGGAGCTACGCCAGGCATTGGTGACGATCGGTCTGTCCATCATCATCGCTGACCAGCTTCTTGCCATCTTTGGCGGCAACCCCTTCCGCTTCTTCGCGCCGCAGATGCTGTTTGGCCCGACCGAACTGCCGATCATCGGGCGCTACCCCGTGTTCCGTCTGTTCCAGGTCGCGCTGGCGATTGCTGTCGGTATTGCGCTGTGACTGCTGCTGAACAAGACCAAGCTGGGGATCATCGTGCGCGCCGGGGTCGATGACCGGCAGATGCTGGCGGCCTGCGGGATCAATGTGCCGCTTGTTGCCGCCACCGTCTTTGCGCTTGGCGCGGCCCTTGCGGGCCTGGGCGGTGTGATCGGGGCGACAGCGCAGCCCATGGCGCTGGGTGTCGATGCGCGCTTTTTGCTGATGTCGCTTGTTGTGGTGATTGTGGGCGGCATGGGGTCTATCGGCGGGACAGCCCTGGGCGCGCTGTTGATCGGACTGGCCGAGCAATGGGGGCAGGTGCTGTTCCCGACCTATTCGGTGATCCTGACATTCGTGATCATGGCGGCAGTGCTGGCCGTCTGGCCGCAGGGCCTGCTGGGGAGGAAGCCGACATGATCATGATGACCTCGCGCCAATGGATGATGACGGCGGCTGGTATCGCGATCCTGATGGCCCTGCCGCTGCTGCTGCCGAATTTCTGGCTGGTCAATATCTTCGGGCGGGCGCTGGTCTATGGCGTGGTCGCATTGTCGCTGACATTTCTGGCACATTATGGCGGATTTGTTTCGCTGGCGCAGACGATGGTGGCCGGGGTGGCGGGCTATGCCGTCGCGATCATGGCGCCGACGGCCATCCCGCTGGGCCCGCTGGCCATGCCCTATGGCGCGGCCATTCCGCTGGCGGTTCTCGCCGCGACCTTTGCAGGCGCGATTGTCGGCATGATCGCGGTCAACACGCGCGAGATCTATCTGCTGATGATCACGCTGGCGCTGGCGGTCGGGTTCAGCCTGTTCGCGCAGTCCAACATCACCTGGTTCCGCGGGTATGAGGGGATCCGCAATATCGTCGGCCCCGAGGTCATGGGCATGCCCTTCCGCACGCCGATGGTGTTCTACTACATCTCGCTGATCGTGGCCGTGCTGATGTATCTGCTTGTGCTCTATGTCGTGCGCACGCCGTTCGGGCTGGTGCTGCAGGCGATCCGCGACTCGGATCGGCGCACGGCGGCCATCGGCTTTCATGTCGGGCTGCACCGTATCGCGGCCTTTGCGCTGGCGGGGTTCATTGCTGGCTGGGGTGGTGTTCTGATCACCTTCTACAATATCGGCATCACCCCCAGTTCCATCGGGCTATGGGCCACGGTCGGCGTGCTGATCATGGCCGTGATCGGCGGTCTGGGGCACCCGCTGGGGGCGTTCATCGGGGCGCTGATCTATGTGGTGATGGATACATTCGCGTCATCCATCATCGGGCATGACCGGTTCAACACGCTGATCGGCCTTGTGTTCCTGGCCATTGTCCTCTTGTCGCCCGACGGCGTCTGGGGCGCGGGCAAGCGGCTGCTGAACGCCTTTGGCAAGGGGCCGGGCAAACCCGCCCCGAAAGAGGAACTTCTCTGAGATCGGAGGCGGCACAAAGACCCGACCGCCTTTCCAGCTGATCCAAGGGTCTGAGACATCACCGTCGGGGTGGAGGATGCCCGGCACAACATGGAGGAAATTCGCATGTCAGTTTCTCGCAGACATACACTGGCCTGGGCGATGGGCACTGTGGCGGCTGTTTTTGCCGCAAGCAGCGCCGTCGCACAGGATGACGGCCCGATCCGCATTGGATCGATCACCACGCTGGAAGGACCGTTCGCAACTGGCGGGCAGGATGCATACCGCGCCATGGAAATGGCGTTCGAGGCTATCGACTACGAAATCGGCGGCCGCGAGATCGAATGGATCCGCGAATCCTCGAACGCGACACCCGAAGTGGCGCTGGCCCGCGCCCGCAAACTGATCGAACAGGACGATGTCGATATCATCATCGGCCCGCTTTCGGGCGCCGAGGGCATCGCGCTGCGGGACTACTCGCGCACGCTTGAAGGCAAGACCATCGTCAACGGCTCTTCCGGGGCGGCGGACACCACCCTGCGCGACCCTTCGTCCAACTTCTTCCGTTTCAATACGGAAGGGACGCAGTGGATGGCGGGTCTGGGCACTTATGCCTATGACGAGATGGGCTCGCGCCATGTGGCACTTGTGGCCGCTGACTATGCGTTCCCCTATGCGCAGGTCTTTGGCTTCATGCACGAATACTGCGAACTGGGCGGCGCCGTGACCAAGCTGTGGTCGCCGCTGAACACGACCGACTTCTCGTCGATCATCGCGCAGTTCCCGTCTGATGTGGATGCCGTCGCGCTGATCCAGGGCGGCACGGACGCGCTGGCCTTCCTGACGCAATATGCCGAAGTGGGCGGCGATCTGCCGATCATCGGGGGCTCGATCACGGCCGACCAGACGCTGTTGTCCGCACGCGGGCCGCATCAGAGCCTGATGGAAGGCATGGTCGCCGCAGGGCCGATTGCCGATCTGAATGATGACCCGGCATGGCAGGAATTCGTCGCGCAGTATCGTGAGCGTTGGCCCGACGGGTTCGACTCGCCCTCGATCCACGCAGTGAACTACTACACCAACACCATCGCCGTGATCGAGGCGCTGCAAGAGGTTGGCGGCGATCTCTCCGACAATCAGGAAGCATTCCAGGCCGCTCTGGCATCGCTGGAATTCACGGCACCCACTGGTGCGAATGTCCGGCTGGATGACAACCGTAAGGCCATTTCGGACATCTTCCTGACGCGGATCGTGAATGATGACGGAACCATGCGCACCGAAGCCTTTGGCCGCACCGAGGATGTGAGCCAGACGCTTGGCATGGATCAGGATGAGTTCATGGCTCTGGGCGCACCGTCGCGCGACAACCCTGACTGCCCGCCGGCAGGCTGATACCTCCCTGCTCGTCCCCGGTGTCTGGTGCCGGGGGCGGGCCCCTCTAGACAGGAATAAAGATGTCTGCCTCTACCGCTTCCGCATCCGCGACACCCGTCTTGACGCTTGATGGCGTCGGCCGCCGGTTCGGCGCGCTTCAGGCGGTCAGCGACGTGACCCTGCATATCGAACCGGGCGAACGCCGCGCGATCCTCGGGCCGAACGGTGCGGGCAAGACCACGCTGTTCAACACGATCTGCGGCGACTACCCGCCCACATCGGGCAGGATCACGTTCTTCGGGACCGATATTTCACATCTCAAGCCGCACAAGCGCGCGCGCATGGGGATCGGGCGCACCTGTCAAAGCTCGACCCTGTTCAGCGGCCTGACCGTGCAGGAAAACCTGTATCTGGCGGTGCGCGCGGCCAAGCCGGGGCGGTTCTCGTTGCTCAAGGCAAAGCCGGGCGATCCGGATCTGGAACGCGTGCGGGCGCTGGCCGAACAGGTCCGGGTGGACCATATCATGGATACGCGCATCGACGCCATTTCCCACGGGCAGCGCCGTCAGGTGGAAATCGGCATGGCGCTCTCGGGTGTGCCGCGCCTGTTGATGCTGGATGAACCCGCCGCCGGGCTGTCGGCGGCAGAGCGCCCCGAGCTGGTCAAGCTGATGGCCGAATTGCCGCGCGACCTGACCCTGATCCTGATCGAGCATGACATGGATGTCGCCCTTGCCAATTCCGAAAAGGTGACTGTGATGAAAGATGGCGTCGTGGTGGTCGAGTCGACCCCCGACAAGGTGGCGGATGATCCGATGGTGCAAGCCATCTATCTGGGGGAGGGGCACTGATGAGTGGCGCCCTCGACATCCGCGATCTGCATGTGCGTTTCGGCCGGGCGACGATCCTGCAAGGGGTCAGCCTGTCGGTGACAGACAAGCCCGTTTCGGTAATCGGCCGCAACGGCATGGGCAAGACGACGATGTGTTCCGCGCTGATGGGCATGGTCCCGGCCAGCGGCAGCGCAAAACTGGACGGGCGCGAGTTGATCGGCCTCGGGACCGGCAAGGTCGCGCGCGGTGGGTTGGCGCTGGTGCCACAGGGGCGGCGGATGTTCCCCTCGCTCTCGGTGCATGAGCATCTGCTGCTGGTCGCACAGCGCGGATCGCCCGCCTGGACGATCGAGCGGGTCTATGACACGTTCCCGCGCCTGGCAGAGCGGCGCAAGAATGGCGGCAACCAGCTTTCGGGCGGCGAACAGCAGATGCTGGCGATCTCGCGCGCGTTGCTGATGAACCCGCGGCTGGTCATCATGGATGAGCCCTCCGAAGGGTTGGCCCCGGTGATCGTGGACCAGTTGATCGAGGTGCTGGGCACCATTGCCAGGGAAGGCATGGGCCTGCTGCTGATCGAGCAGAATCTGCGGGTGGCCACCTCGGTCGCGGATGAAGTGTCGATCATGGTGACAGGCCGGATCGCCGCCACCGTCGGGTCACAGGAACTGGCCAATGACCGCGACATGCAGAACCGCTATCTGGGGGTGAGCCATGGCCACTGATCGTGTCTATGTGATCGGAACCTGCGACACCAAGCTCGCGGAACTGCGCTATGCCTGCGACCGGATACGCAGCGCCGGGGCAGTGCCTGTGCTGGTCGATGTCGGCACGGTCGGGCGCGAGACGGCCGCCGATATTGCCGCGACCGAGATTGCCGCCTGCCACCCTGATGGGGCCGGGGCCGTTCTGGGCAATGATGACCGGGGCGCGGCCATCACCGCCATGGCCGAAGCGCTGACCTTCTGGCTTTTGGCGCGCGACGATATCGGCGCGGTGCTGGGCCTTGGCGGGTCGGGCAACACCGCGCTGGTCACGCAGGCGATGCGTGCGCTGCCTGTGGGTGTGCCCAAGCTGATGGTGTCCACGGTCGCCTCGGGTCAGGTGGCGCAATATGTCGGCGCGACGGATCTGGGCATGGTCCATTCGGTCACTGATGTCGCCGGTCTGAACGCCATCAGCCGCCGCGTGATCGGCAATGCCGCCCATGCAGCGGCAGGCATGGCGCTGAACCCGATCCCACAGGGCACAGGCGATCTGCCGGGCGTGGGCATCACCATGTTCGGCGTGACCACGCAATGCGTCGATCACCTGCGCGCGGCACTGGGTGACCGCGTCGAACCTTATGTCTTTCACGCCACCGGCACCGGCGGCGCCGCGATGGAGAAGCTGGCCGATTCCGGTCTGGTCGCCGGGGTGCTGGATGTGACCGCCACCGAAATCGCCGATCATCTGGTGGGTGGCGTCATGCCGTGCTCGGCGGATCGCTACGGCGTCATTGAGCGGACCGGGCTGCCCTGGGTCGGGTCGGTCGGCGCGGTCGATATGGTCAATTTCGCCGGCCGCGAAACTGTGCCCGAGCGCTTTTCCGACCGCAATCTGTTGGTGCACAACCCGCAGATCACGCTGATGCGCACAACGCCGGATGAAAACGTGCAGATCGCGCGTTTCCTGACCGAGCGGCTGAACCGCTGCAATGGCCCGGTCACGCTGTTCCTGCCCCTCAAGGGTGTGTCCTCGGTCGATGCGCCGGGCATGCCCTTTCACGACCCCGACGCGGATGAAGCGCTCTTTTCCGCCATCCGCGAGACTTTCGCGCCGGGCCCGAACCGGCGCCTGTTCGAACTGCCCCTGAACATCAACGATCCGGACTTTGCGCAAGCGATGGCGGATGAATTCCTCAGGATACTCCCATGAACAAGATCCGCTTTCCCCATCGCGACCGCAGCACCCTGATGCGCCGTTTTCAGGACATGGCAAAACGCCGAATCCCGATCATCGGCGGCGGCGCCGGAACAGGCCTGTCCGCCAAGAGCGAAGAGCATGGCGGCATCGACCTGATCGTGATTTACAATTCGGGCCGCTACCGGATGGCGGGGCGCGGATCGCTGGCGGGGCTGCTGGCCTATGGCAACGCGAACGAGATCGTTGTGGACATGGCGCGCGAAGTGCTGCCTGTGGTCCGCAACACCCCGGTTCTGGCCGGGGTGAACGGCACCGACCCGTTCGTGATGATGGACCAGCATCTTGACCAGCTCAAGGCGCTCGGGCTGGCGGGGGTGCAGAACTTTCCGACAGTCGGGCTGATTGATGGTGTGTTCCGGCAGAACCTGGAAGAAACGGGCATGAGCTACGCGCTGGAAGTCGAGATGATCCGCATGGCCCGCGAACGCGATATGCTGACCACGCCGTATGTCTTTTCCGCCGAAGAGGCCGTCGCCATGGCCGAGGCCGGGGCCGATATTCTGGTCATGCATATGGGCCTGACCTCTGGCGGGACCATCGGCGCGGAAACCGTGCGCTCGCTGGATGATTGCGTCAAGGATATCGACAACTGGGCCGAGGCCGCTCTCAAGGTGCGGCCGGATATCCTGGTCATCTGCCATGGCGGCCCCATCGCCACGCCTGACGATGCCTCTTATGTCCTGCGGCAGGCGCGGCATTGCCACGGCTTCTACGGTGCCAGTTCGATGGAGCGGTTGCCCACAGAAACCGCGCTGAGCGAAACGACCCGCGCCTTCAAGGCGCTGACCTTCTAGGAGGAGTGATGGCAGACGCACTTTCAACGACAATCATTGATGCCCCGGTCGAGCAGGTCTGGGCGGTGTTGCGCGATTTCAACGGGTTGCCGGTCTGGAACGTAACAGGAGCAAAACCCCGGGCGAAGTTGTTGGGTGAGGGTGCGTCCTATTGACTCGGTGGGGCCGAGGGGGCTGTTCAAGCTGGCAGTTTTCTGACTCGATCGGTGCATGTCGAAGCA
>PWWF01000269.1 GCA_003561595.1 Paracoccaceae bacterium
ATGGCGATGGATTTCTACCGCGCCCATTACGGCCCCAACAACGCGATTGTCGTGATCGCGGGCGATGTTGATACCGATGAAGCGCTGGCCAAGGCAGAGCGCTACTTCGGCGACATACCCGCCAACCCCGATGTCACCGACCCTGCCCGCCCGATGGAGCCGCCGCATCTGGCCGAGCGTCGCCTGACATTCGAGGATTCGCGCGTGGGCACGCCGACGGTCAGCCGCCTCTATCTGGCGCCAGCGCGCGAGCCGGGCGATCAGGCAGAAGCGGCGTCGCTGCAGATGCTGGCCGCCCTTCTGGGCGGCAGTTCCTCGACCTCGGTGCTGGAGCGCCGCCTGCGCTTTGACGAGGGGGTCGCGCTGTCGGCCTGGGCCAGCTATTTCGGCACCGCGCGCGATTACGGGCGTTTCTCGCTTGGGATCGCGCCGGTGGATGGCGTCAGCCTGGAAGAGGCAGAGGCCGCGATGGACCGCGTTGTCGCGGAATTCCTGGAAGAGGGCGTCGATGAGGCGCAGTTCGAGCGTGTGCGCCGTCAGGTCCGCGCGTCAGAGGTCTATGGTCTGGATGACACGCAGGGCCGCGCGCGCCAGTTCGGTGCGGCGCTGTCGGTGGGGCTGACCGTGGAGGATGTGACCGGCTGGATCGATGCGCTGGACGCCGTGACGCCCGAGGATGTGATCGAGGCCGGGCAGATGCTGCTGGATCGCCGTGCATCCGTCACCGGATATCTGACCGCGCCTGACGACACCGAATCGGCGGAGTTGAGCCAATGAAACGACTAGTTGCCCTGTTCATCCTGATCGCCGCGCCCCTGCGGGCCGAGGTCGATATCACCCCTGTCACCTCGCCCTCGGGGCTGGAGGCCTGGCTGGTCGAGGAACGCTCTATCCCCTTTGTCGCGCTGGAACTGGTGTTCGAGGGGGGCGCCACGCTGGATGAGGATGACACAGCCGGCGCCGTGAACATGATGGCCGCACTGCTGAGCGAAGGGGCAGGCGATCTGGACGCGCAGGACTACGCCATGCGCAGCGAGGAACTCGCCGCACGGCTGAGTTTCGATGCGGGCCGCGACACAGTCAGCGTGACCGCGCGGTTCCTGACCGAGGATGCGGATGCCGTGATCGACCATCTGCGCATGGCCCTGACCGAGCCGCGCTTTGACGAGGACGCGATCGAGCGCGTGCGCGCCCAAACCCTGGCCAGCCTGCGCCGCGATGAACGCGACCCCAACACGCTGGCCGCCCGCGCCTTTGCCAGCGCGGCCTTTGACGGGCATGCCTATGCCCGCCCGGCCAGCGGCACGCCCGACACGGTGGGTGCGCTGGACCGCGATACGCTGCTGGCCGCGCATGAGGGCGCCATCGCACGCGACCGGGTGCATATCGGGGCGGCAGGCGATATCGATGCCGATACGCTGGGCGCGCTGCTGGATCGTCTGTTCGACGACATCCCGGATACAGGCGCGCCCATTCCCGACCGCGTCAGCTTTCAGGCTGATCCGGGGGTCGAGGTGATTTCCTTTGACGGGCCGCAGACCGTCATCGCCTTTGGCCATGCGGGCATTCCGCGCGATGACCCGGATTTCCTGACCGCCTTTGTCGCGAACGAGATTTTCGGGGGTGGCCGCTTCGGCACCCGCCTGATGCGCAGCCTGCGCGAGGAACGGGGCCTGACCTACGGGATCGGGTCGTTCCTGGCCTCTGGCCTGCTGGGCGACAGTTATCAGGGCCGTCTGTCCACCGACAATGCCAATGTCGAGGTCGTGATGGACCTGCTGCGCGAGGAATGGACCCGCATGGCTGAGGACGGCGTGACCGAGGAAGAGCTCGACCGCATCGTGACTTATCTGACCGGTGCCTACCCGCTGCGCTTTGATGGCAATGGCTCCATCGCCTCGATCATGGCATCCATGCAGTATCAGGGGTTTGACATTGATTACGTCAATATCCGCAATGATCTGATCCGCGATCTGACGCTGGATCAGGTCAATGACGTGGCCGCGCGGCTGTTTGATCCCGATGCGCTGGTTTTCTTTGCCGTAGGCCAGCCGGTAGGCGTGAACTGACGCTTGGCAGCGGTCGGGGCGTCATGCTATATCCGGTAGCATGAACGCCCCAGACCGCAAGATACGCCCGGAAATCCGCCAGCTTGATGAAGCTGCCGTCAACCGCATCGCGGCGGGCGAAGTGGTCGAGCGCCCGGCCTCGGCCGTCAAGGAACTGGTGGAAAACGCGCTTGATGCCGGGGCGCAGCGGATCGAGGTCGGCTTTGCCGATGGCGGCAAGACGCTGATCCGCGTGCGCGATGACGGCCATGGCATGACGCCCGAGGATCTGCCCGTCGCGCTGTCGCGCCATGCGACATCCAAGATCGACGGGTCCGACCTGCTGAATATCCGCAGCTTCGGCTTTCGTGGAGAGGCGCTGCCCTCGCTGGGCGCTGTGGGCCGCCTGACCATCACCTCGCGCGTCCGCGGGGCCGAGGGCGCGCGCATCTCCGTCAGCGGCGGGCGCATCACCCCCGCGCGGCCAGACGCTGCACCCTATGGCACCTGTGTCGAGCTGCGCGACCTGTTCCATGCCACGCCCGCGCGGCTGAAATTCCTGCGCAGCGACCGGGCCGAGGCGCAGGCCATCGGCGATGTGATCCGCCGCCTTGCGCTGTCGGAACCGCATGTCGGGTTCACGCTGACCGACATGTCGGGCGACCGCGCGCGCGACATCCTGCGGCTGGACCCGGCGCAGGGCGCGCTGTTCGACGCGCTGGAAGAGCGTGTCGCCGCGATCCTGGGGCGCGAGTTCACCGATAATGCCCTGCGCATCGATGCCACGCGCGGCGGGCTGCGCCTGACCGGGTTTGCGGGCCTGCCCACCTATTCGCGCGGGGCGGCCGTGGCGCAATACCTTGGCGTCAATGGCCGCCCGGTGCGCGACAAGCTGCTGGTCGGCGCGCTGCGCGCGGCCTATGCCGATGTGCTGGCGCGCGACCGGCATCCGGTCGTGGTGCTGGATATCGCCTGCGCGCCGGAACTGGTGGATGTGAATGTGCACCCGGCGAAATCCGAAGTGCGCTTTCGCGATCCGGGGCTGGCGCGGGGGCTGGTGGTGTCCGGCCTGCGGCATGCGCTGGCCGAAGGGGGGCATCGCGCGTCCTCGACCGTGGGGGGCGCGATGCTGGGGGCGATGGCCCCGCCGCCCGGCCCGCGCAGCTACCAGATGGACCGCCCCTCAGGCGCCAGCCTGCGCGCGGCCTATAGCCTGCAAGCCCCGGTCGAGGGCGGCGCGGCAGAAGCGCCTGCGCTTTGGGATGCACCCGTTGCCGCGCGCAGCGATCCCGCGCCCCAGGACGGGCCGGAAGATGCGCCACTGGGCGCCGCCCGCGCGCAACTGCATGAGAATTACATCATCGCCCAGACCGCGCGCGGCATGGTCATTGTCGATCAGCACGCCGCGCATGAACGGCTGGTCTATGAACGGCTGAAACGCGCGCGCGACGCGAATGGCGTTGCCGCGCAGGCGCTGCTGATCCCCGAGATTGTCGAGCTTGGCGCGCAAGAGGCCGCGCAACTGCTGGAAATCGCGCCCGATCTGGCGCGGCTGGGGCTGGTGATCGAGAGCTTTGGTGGCAGCGCCGTGGTGCTGCGCGAAACCCCTGCGATCCTCGGCACGCTGGATGCGCAGGCGCTGATCCGCGACATTCTGGACGATCTGGCCGATCTGGGCAATTCCGCGCAACTGGAAACGCGGATCGATGCCGTGCTGTCGCGCATGGCCTGCCATGGCTCGGTCCGTTCGGGCCGCCGGATGCGCGCGGAAGAGATGAACGCGCTTCTGCGCGAGATGGAGGCGACGCCCCATTCCGGCCAGTGCAACCATGGCCGCCCCACCTATGTCGAACTGAGCCTGGCGCAGATCGAAACGCTGTTCGGGCGCAGATGAGCCTTGCATGGGATGATCCGCTGACCCTGGCGCTGGGGCTTGGGCTGGTGGCGCTGGTCATCCTGTGGCGGCTGGCGCGGCTGCTGGGGCCGCTTGCGGGGCGGTTGAGCGTGCTGGACACGCGGCTGGGCGCGCTGAATACCGCGCAGCAGCAGCTCGAGGGGCGGCTGGGGCAGGTCGCGCAAAGCCAGACCCAGGTTGTCGGGCTGGTCGAGGCGCGTCTGGCCGATATGGGCCGCTATATGGGCGATACGCTGGCCGGGAACGCGCAGGCCACTGCCGCCAGCATGGGCGCGCTGCGCGAAAGGCTGGCGGTGATCGATGCCGCCCAATCCAAGATCGAGGCGCTGTCAGGCGATGTGCTGGGTTTGCAGGACATCCTGTCGAACAAGCAGGCGCGCGGGGCCTTTGGCGAGGTGCAGTTGGAGGGGCTGTTGTCGGACGCGCTGCCGCCCGATGCCTACCGCCTGCAGGCCACGCTGTCGAACGGGCGGCGCGTGGATGCGCTGATCGCCTTGCCGCAGCCGCTGGCGGTGGATGCGAAATTCCCCCTCGAGGCATGGCAGGCGCTGAACGCAGCCGAGGATGAGGGCGCGCGGACCAATGCCCGCCGCGCGCTGGCGGGCGCGCTGCGCACCCATATCCGTGCGATTTCCGAGCGCTACATCCTGCCCGGAGAGACGGCGGATGGCGCGCTGATGTTCCTGCCCTCCGAGGCGATCTATGCCGAGATTCATGCCCGCATGGCCGATGTGCTGCGCGAGAGTTTCGCCGCGCGGGTCTGGATCGTCTCGCCCGCGACGATGATGGCCACGCTGAACACGCTGCGCGCAGTGATGAAGGATCTGCGCCTGCGCGATGAGGCCCGCGCCGTGCGCCGCGAGATCCAGCTGCTGGTCGCGGATGCCGAACGGCTTGGCACCCGCGTCGGGCGGCTGGAGAGCCATTTCGCGCAGGTGCAGGGCGATCTGGCCGAGATACGCGTTTCTGCCGACAAGATCATGCGCCGGGGCGCGCGGCTGGATGAGTTCGATTTCGCGCGCGAGGAGGCGCCCGCGCGTGATTGATCCCGCGCCTGCCTGCATTACCTGCCGCTCTCCACAGGCAAGGAGGGCAGGGGATGCAGGTCGGACCGGCAACGCGGGCAGAGGGCCTGGCACGGATGGAGGCGTTCGTCCCGCGCATGGGCCGGCATTACGCGGCCAGGCGGAATTTCGACAATGGGCCGGGGCAGCACAACTCGGTGTCCTGCCTGTCGCCCTGGCTGCGGCGGCGGCTGATCACCGAGGAAGAGTTGGTGGCCGCGGCCATTGCCGCGCATGGGCCCGGAGGGGCCGAGAAATTCGTGCAAGAGGTGGTCTGGCGGGGCTATTTCAAGGGCTGGCTGGAACGACGGCCCGGGATCTGGGCATCCTGTCGCGACGGGCTGGCGCGCGATCTGGCCGCCTTGCAGAAGGATGGCGCATTGCGCGCACGGGTCGAAACCGCCGAGGCTGGCGCGACCGGTATCGATTGCTTCGATGCCTGGACGCAGGAACTGGTGGATACCGGCTATCTGCATAATCACGCGCGGATGTGGTTCGCCTCGATCTGGATCTTCACGCTTGGCCTGCCCTGGCGGCTGGGCGCGGATTTCTTTTACCGGCATTTGCTGGATGGCGACCCGGCCTCGAACACGCTGTCCTGGCGCTGGGTGGCGGGGCTGCATACGCGCGGGAAATTCTATGAGGCGAAGGCCTGGAATATCGCGAAATACACGGGCCAGCGCTTTGTGCCGGACCCGAGTGAATTGGCCGAGGTGACAGCCGGGTTGGAAGATGAGGAACCCGAGGGCTTGCCCGAGCCTGCGCCGCTCCGCCGCCCCCATGCGCCCGATCCGGGCTTGGCGACTGCGTTGTTGATTACCGAGGAAGAGTGTTGCCCCGAGGCGTTCGATCTGGCGCGGTTTGATATCCGCGCGGTGGCGACGCTGGCCGCGTCTCAATTGCGCAGCCCGCGCGGGGTTGCAGAGCATGTGGCGGGGTTCGAGGCGGGTGCGCTGCGCGATGCAGCGGCGCGCATGGGTGGTGCGGTCGCGGCGCTGCGTGCCGGGGCCCTTGAGGAGCTGGTGCAATTGGCCTCGGATGCGGGCGCGCGCCAGATCGTGACCGGCTATGTGCCCGAAGGCCCGCTGCGCGACTGGCTGCGCGACGCGGCCCCTGCGCTGGAGGCGGCCGGGGTCACGCTATGCGAGTTGCAGCGCGAATGGGATCTGGCGATCTGGCCCCATGCGAAAGCGGGGTTTTTCAAGGTGAAGAAGCGCATTCCGACGCTCATCACGCAGCGACAGTTGATTTGACAAAAAGTCTGATCAAATTGTGCGGCTGCGCCGCAGGTTTATCTGTCACGCCCTGCCTTGCGGCAGGGCGTTCCGGTTTTTTGAGTATTTTTGGCAAGATGAAATGGGGGCGGTGTCAGAGCAGGCGGCGGGCGATGACCTGGGCCTGGATTTCGCCTGCGCCCTCGAAAATATTGAGGATGCGCGCATCGCAGAGGATGCGGCTGATCGGGTATTCGAGTGCGAAGCCGTTGCCGCCATGGATCTGCAGCCCGTTATCGGCCGCTGCCCAGGCTACGCGTGCGCCCAAGAGTTTGGCCATCCCGGCCTCGAGGTCGCAGCGGCGCTCGGCGTCTTTTTCGCGGGCGCTGAAATAGGTCAGTTGCCGCGCGATCATGATTTCCACTGCCATCATCGCGAGTTTCGCGGCCACGCGCGGGAAGGCGATCAGCGGCTTGCCGAATTGCTTGCGATCCTCGGCATATTGCATCGCGACCTCGAGCGCGTTCTGGGCCACGCCCACCGCGCGGGCCGCAGTCTGGATGCGCGCGGATTCAAAGGTCTGCATCAACTGCTTGAAGCCCTGGCCTTCGACGCCGCCCAACAGGTTGTCGCCTGCGACGCGGAAATCATCGAAATTGACCGTGTATTCCTTCATCCCGCGATAGCCCAG
>PWWF01000247.1 GCA_003561595.1 Paracoccaceae bacterium
CCCATCTGCCCGTGCCCGAGATGGTGACCAATGTCGAATGGGGCGGCCCCGATCTGTCGCAGCTTTACATCACGGCGACGAAATCGCTCTACCGGGTGCAGACGGGCACCCGGTCGGGGCGCGCCTGGTAGCCTTCAGCCGAAGGCCGGAATATCCGCGCCCGCGCGGATCAGCACCGGGATACGGTCGAGCGGGCAGGGCAGAGTGACCCATTGGCCGCCCTTGTGCCGCGTGCCATCCCATGCACAGTCCCAGTCCGTCCCCTCGGGCAGCCAGACAGCGCGGCTGGCCGCGCCCGCCTCCAGCACCGGCGCGACCAGCAGGTCCGGCCCGAGCATATAGGCGTCATGCACCTGCGCCGCCTCGGCATCCTTGGGGAAATCGACCATCAGCGGGCGCATGAGCGGCAGCCCGGTGTCCCGCGCCTCCTGCATCAGGCAGCGCAGATAGGGGCGAAGGCGCTCGCGCAGATTCAGATACCGGCTGAGGATCACCTCGACCTCCGGCCCGAAGCTCCAGATCTCGTTATCTGCCCCGCCGAAGCTGAACTCATGCCCGAAACGCGGGTCGCGTGCCTTGTCCTGCCGGAACCCGTGCAGGCGAAAGACCGGGCAGAACGCGCCCCATTGGAACCAGCGCACCAGCAACTCGCGAAAGGCAGGATCGCCGATATCGCCGCCCTTGAAGCCGCCGATATCGGTTGTCCACCAGCTAATGCCGGACAGTGCCATGTTCAGGCCTGCAGTCAACTGGCGCTTCAGGTCCGCGAAGGTGGATTTCACATCCCCCGACCACAGCACCACCGGAAATCGCTGCGATCCTGCCCAGCCCGAGCGCGACAGCAGGATGCCATCGGTGATGCCCTCAGCGGCAAAGGCATCGGCATAGCCCTGATGGTGCAGGAACGGGTAGGCATTGGCGACATCACGCCCGTCCCCGGCATGAAAGCGCAGATTGTCGGGGTGGAAAGGATACATTTCCGGCTCGTTCGCATCCAGCCAGAAGGCGCGGATACCGTGGCGGGCATATCCCTCGCGCACGCGCTCCCAGTGAAACGCGCGGGCCTCGGGATTGGTCGCATCATAGAAACGCAGCGGGTTCATGCCATCGGGCTCGCGGTCATAGAAGATCGAGCCATCCATCGCCCCGCGCGCCGACTCGACCAGCCAGCCATTTTGCGTGAATTTGCCATAGGTCTCGGCATTGGCATTGACCGAAGGCCAGACCGAGACCATCGGTGTGATCCCCATCTCGCGCAATTCCGCCACCATGGCGGCAGGGTCGGGAAATTCCTCGGACCGGAATTTCCATTCGCCCATCTTCGTCCAGTGGAAGAAGTCGATCACCAGCACATCCAGCGGCAGCCCGCGGCGTTTGTGTTCGCGCGCGACCCGCAGCACCTCGTCCTGCGTCTCGTAGCGCAGTTTGCACTGCCAGAATCCCAGCGTGTAATCGGGCATCTCTGGCGGGCGTCCGGTCAGCGCCGTATAGTCGCACAGGATATCGCGCGGGGTGTCCCCCGCGATGACCACGTAATCCAGTTGCGTGATCGCCTCGGCCACCCAGAGCGTGCGATTTTCGGCCAGTTCCAACCGCCCCACGCCCGGCGTGTTCCACAACAGCCCGTATCCGCGCGAGGACATGAGGAAAGGAATGCTGATCTCGGTGTTCTTCTGGTGCAGGTCGATGACGCAGCCCTTCAGATCGAATCGGCCATGCTGATGCTGGCCCATGCCGAAGAAGCGTTCGCCCTCCTGCGCGGCAAAGCGGTTTTCCAGCGACCAGAGCGACCCGCCCTGTGCCTTCCAATGACGCGTTCCGGGCCAGAGGATATGGGGCATTTCCTCGACCAGCAATTCGCGTCCGCTGGCGGCATCGGTGAAGCGCAATTCCAGCGACGGCCCCATCCCGCGCGCCACAACGCGGATCTCGGCGCAAGTGCGACCGTTCACCAGTCGCGCGCTGTTGTCGTGCCTGTCGATCTGCGCTGTGCCCTGCGCGAGATCCGGCAACAGCGCGCTGGGCCGGTCCGAGGCCCAGGTCGCGTTGCGCGTGATCCGGACCCGGCAGCCGTTTTCGCCGACCGGGTCGATCCAGATCGTCTCGCCATGAAGCCGCGCGCGGATGCCGGTGCTGGTGGTGTCGATCATGTCCATCCCCTATTCCTCTCTATCCCTCAATAATCGCAACTACCTCCGAATACAAACGTTTGTATTAACGCATCCTCCGGTTTCATGCATCAATCTCACAGGTGACGGGGGATAGCGATGTATCTGGGACTGGACCTTGGGACTTCCGGTCTGAAGGGCGTGATCATCGACGCGGATCAGCGCGTGATCGCCGAGGCCACGGCACCGCTGCAGGTGTCGCGCCCGCATCCGGGCTGGAGCGAACAGGACCCCGCCGACTGGGTCGCGGCGGCGCGCGCGGTGCTTGGCTATCTGCGCGCGCAAGTGAATCTCTCGGGCGTGGCCGGGATCGGGCTGTCGGGGCAGATGCATGGCGCAACCTTGCTGGACGGCGCTGACTCTGTCCTGCGCCCCTGCATCCTGTGGAACGACACCCGCGCCGCGCAGGAAGCCGCCGTGCTCGATGCCGACCCGCGCTTTCATGAAATCACCGGTAATATCGTCTTTCCGGGCTTCACGGCCCCCAAACTGGTCTGGGTGGCGACGCACGAGACCGAAATCGCGGCTCAAGTGGCAAAGGTTCTGCTGCCGAAAGATTATCTGCGCCTCTGGCTGACCGGCGAGCATGTGGCCGAAATGTCGGATGCCGCTGGCACAAGCTGGCTCGACACGGGCGCGCGCGACTGGTCCGACGCGCTTCTTGCGGCAACGGGCATGCGCCGGGACCAGATGCCCCGGCTTGTCGAAGGCTCCGGGGTCTCGGGCAGCCTGCGCGCGGGTCTGGCCGCGGAATTCGGGCTGCGCCCCGGTCTGCCCGTCGCGGGTGGCGGCGGCGACAATGCCGCCACGGCCATCGGCTTGGGTGTGGTGCGCGCAGGGGATGCCTTTGTCTCGCTCGGCACCTCTGGCGTGCTGTTCGCGGCCTGTGACAGCTACGCGCCCGATGCGCAGACGGCGGTGCATACCTTCGCCCATGCCCTGCCCGCGCGCTGGCACCAGATGGGGGTGATCCTGGCGGCCACCGATGCGCTGAACTGGCTGGCAGGGCTGACAGGTCAGGACGCCGCCAGCCTGACTTCCGGGCTGGGGCCGTTGCAGGCACCGGGCAAGACCACCTTCCTGCCCTATCTGGGCGGCGAGCGCACACCGCTCAATGATGCCGCCATTCGCGGGGCCTTTGTCGGGCTCGAGCATGCGACAGACCGAGACGCGGCGACCCGCGCCGTGCTGGAAGGGGTCACATTTGCCTTGCAAGACTGCCGCGATGCGTTGGCTGCGACCGGGACAGAACCGGGCAGTCTGATTGCAAGTGGTGGCGGTGCGCGTTCGGCCTATTGGCTGGAGGCCATCGCAACAGCGTTGAATACCCCGGTTCAGGTGCCGCAATCGGGGGATTTCGGCGCGGCATTCGGCGCGGCACGTCTTGGCATGATGGCAGCGACAGGTGGCGGCACGGAGCTTGTCACCAAGCCACCAATCGAACGAGAGTTCCAACCCAACCCGGCACTGAGCACAGCATTTGACGACGGGTACGCCCGGTTCAAGGCAGCGCAGGCCGCGATACGAGGACTGACATGAGCATCTATTTTCACGATATCCCGAAGATCGCCTATCAGGGGCCCAATGCCACCAGTGATTTCGCCTATCGCCATTACGACCCGGATCGCATGGTCATGGGCAGGCGGCTTGAGGATCATCTGCGCTTCGCCGTGGCATGGTGGCACGGCTTTGCCTGGCCGGGGGGCGACCCGTTCGGGGGCCAGACCTTCGAACGCCCCTGGTTCGGCGACACGATGGATCATGCACGGCTCAAGGCAGACGCGGCGTTCGAGCTGTTCGGCATTCTTGGCCAGCCTTTCTTCTGCTTCCACGATGCCGATATCCGCCCCGAGGGTGCCGATTTCGCCGAAAACACCGCGCGGCTGGACGAGATCACCGATTATATCGGCACCAAGATGGAAGCGACCGGCACGCGGCTTTTGTGGGGCACGGCCAATCTGTTCAGCCATCGCCGCTACATGGCCGGTGCGGCCACCAACCCCGACCCCGATGTCTTTGCCTTTGCTGCGGCCACGGTGAAAAGCTGCATCGATGCCACCAAGAAGCTCGGCGGGGCGAATTATGTGCTCTGGGGCGGGCGCGAGGGATATGAGACGCTGCTCAACACCGACCTGAAGCGCGAACGCCAGCAGGCGGGGCGATTCCTGCAGATGGTGGTCGAATATGCGCGCAAGATCGGCTTCGACGGCACCATCCTGATCGAGCCAAAGCCGCAGGAGCCGACCAAGCACCAGTATGATTACGACGTGGCCACCGTCTACGGCTTTCTCAAGGATTTCGGGCTGGAGGGTGAGGTCAAGGTCAATATCGAGCAGGGCCATGCGATTCTGGCCGGACACAGTTTCGAGCATGAAATTGCGCTTGCTGCGGCGCTTGGCGTGTTCGGCTCTATCGACATGAACCGCAATGACTATCAGTCGGGCTGGGACACCGACCAGTTCCCGAACAACGTGCCCGAAGTCGCGCTGGCCTATCTTGAAATCCTCAAGGCGGGCGGGTTTACGACCGGCGGCACCAATTTTGACGCCAAACTGCGCCGCCAGTCGCTGGATCCCGAAGACCTCGTTCTGGCGCATGTCGGCGCGATGGATGTCTGCGCGCGCGGCCTGATGGCTGCGGCAGCAATTCTCGAGGATGGCGCATTCGAGACAGCGCGTGTCGCGCGTTATGCGGGCTGGCAAAGCTCTAATCTGCTCGAGCAGGATCTGGAGAGCATCACCGCGCGGGTGCTGGCCGATGGTATCAACCCCCAGCCCCGCTCGGGGCGGCAGGAGCGGCTTGAAAACCTGCTCAACCGCTTTGTGTGACAAGCTCTGATGGCAGTTTCTGTGTCAATGTATGCGATTGGCGCAGGACTGCCGTTGGCAGGACGGTATGTGTCTCGAACGCCCCCTCGGCGTTCTGGTCCAGCCGCCTCAGCATGACCTGGCTGAGCAATTCGGCAATGTCATGATCCGCGGTCGAAAAGGTCGAGAGGGGCGGCGAGGTGTGTTCTGAACCGGGAAAATTCTGCCCCCCGAACACGGTCAGGTCCCGCCCCACGACCGCCCCTGCAGCCGTCGCAGCACGAAATACGCCAAAGGCCAGCGAGTCCTGAATGCAGGCCAGCGCGGGGCAGGAGGCATGTGACAGGATGTGATGCGCGACACGCTCCCCTTCAGCCTCGGTCATCTCGACGCGCCACAAGACGGGCTCCGGCAGGCCCAGATTGGCGGCCTCGGACACCGCACCGGCAACGTAGTAGTCGGCGAAATTCAGTCCTTCGGGCGCGGCGATGACATGCAGCGGGCCGCGCAGGTCGCGTCCCAGCGCGCGCACGGCCAGCCGCCCGGCCTCGGCATAGTCGATCTCGACCCAAGGGTGGGCCTCGGGCCAGTCTGTGCGGCCCATGGTGACAAACGGTGCGCCGCGCCGCAACAGGAACTCGACGCGGGCGTCGTTCTTGCGGGTGCGTCCGAGAACCAGCCCATCGGCCAGCCCCTCGTCTATGATCTGGCGCACAAGTTCGGGTTCTTCATCGCGGGTGCGCGCGGCAAACACGGCCAGATTGCGCCCGGTGTCGCGCAGGTTCTGGTCCAGTGTCGAGAGCAGTTCCAGAAAGATCGGACTGGCAAAACGCTGCTGCGGGGGCGAGAGCAGCACAGCGATACGCCCGCTCTGTCCGGCCTTGAGTGCGCGCGCGGCCGCGTTGGGGCGGTAATCCAGACGTTGTGCGAGCGCCTGCACGGTCCTGCGGGTTTCCGGTTTGACGCGCGGATCGTCTCTGAGCGCGCGCGACACGGTCGATACATCGACCTTGAGCTTTTCGGCCAGCATTTTCAGACTGACGCGCTTTTGCATTTCCTGCCCTTTCCACCTCGCATAGCAGCGTACCATAGAAGAAAATGAAGCTCCAAGCGAAAAATACAAACGTTTGTATTGACGGGCGCGGGTTTTTCTGACCTTCTTGTTGCGGGAGGTTGCGCATGATCAAACTCGTTGCACTTGTATGCCGCAAGGCCGATCTCGACCCCATCGCGTTTCGCGATTACTGGCTGAACGTGCACGCACCTCTTGCTGCCGCCATTCCGGGAATGCGCGGCTACCGGATCAATATCGCAGGCGATCCGGGGGAACAGCCCCCCGCGCCCTATGACGGGTCAGCCGAGATATGGTTCGATGACCGCGCCGCGATGGAGGCGGGGCTGGGCTCGGAACAGGGCCGGATCGCGGGCGAGGATACGGCGCATTTCACGGCCTCGATCGAGTTTCTGGTGACAGAGGAACATGTCATCCTTGGGGGTAGAGCATGAGCGCGCGCTATTTCCCGGTTCCCGACCGTCACAAGGGCCGCGTCTATGTCATCACCGGCGGCGCGCAGGGGATCGGGCGGGCCTGCGCCGAGCGTTTCGCCGCCGAGGGCGCGCAGGTGATGATCGCCGATATCGACCCGCGCGGGGCCGAGGTGGCCGAGGCAGTCGGTGGCGCGTTTCATCACACCGACATGAGCGACCCGGATCAGGTGCGAGCGCTGGCCGCCGCCGTGGTCGCACGTTTCGGGCGGATCGATATCTGGCACAACAATGCCTTTACCGCCGTGTTCAAGCCGATCCATGAACAGACGCTGGAAGAGTTCGACCAGATCACCGGCGTCGGCATTCGCGGCTACTGGATGGGCGCCAAGGTCGCCGTGGAACAGATGCGCGCGCAGGGCGGCAAGGGCGTGATCGTCAATACCGCCAGCGTGCAAAGCTTCGTCGG
>PWWF01000094.1 GCA_003561595.1 Paracoccaceae bacterium
CCAGGTGGTCGCCAATCTGGGGATGCTCAACTCCTTCGCGGGGCTGTCGATTCCGCTGATCGCCTCGGCGACGGCGACGTTCCTGTTTCGCCAGTTCTTCATGACCGTGCCCGAGGAACTGATGGAGGCCGCGCGGGTCGACGGGGCGGGGCCGTTCAAGTTCTTCAAGGACATCCTGCTGCCGCTGTCGATCACCAATATCGCGGCGCTGTTCGTGATCATGTTCATCTATGGCTGGAACCAGTATCTCTGGCCGCTGCTGATCACGACCGACCCGGATTACTACACCATCGTCATGGGCATCCAGCGCATGGTGACCGGTGGCGACAGTGAACCCTTGTGGCATCTGGTCATGGCAACGGTGGTCCTCGCCGCGCTGCCGCCAGTGCTTGTCATCCTGTTCATGCAGCGCCTGTTCGTGAAGGGCCTGACCGAGACGGAGAAATAACCCATGGCCACGATCACGATGGACAAACTGGGCAAGGTCTATGCGGGCGATGTGCGCGCTGTGACTGATGTGGAAATCGATATTGCAGATGGCGAGATGATCGTGCTTGTCGGCCCCTCTGGCTGCGGCAAGTCCACACTCCTGCGCATGGTTGCGGGGTTGGAGACGATCACCGAAGGAACGCTGAAGATCGGCGACCGGGTCGTCAACCAACTGGAACCGGCAGAGCGTGACATCGCAATGGTGTTCCAGAACTATGCGCTGTATCCGCATATGACGGTGTTCAACAATCTGGCCTATGGGCTGCGGAACCGCGGCTTCAAGAAGGACGAGATCGACCGCCGCGTGCGCGAGGCCGCCAAGATGCTGGAGATTGGCCAGTTTCTGGACCGCAAGCCGCGCCAGCTTTCGGGCGGGCAGCGCCAGCGGGTCGCGATGGGACGTGCGCTGGTGCGCGAGCCTGCGGCGTTTCTGTTCGATGAGCCCTTGTCCAACCTGGATGCCAAGCTGCGTGTGCAGATGCGGGTCGAAATCCGGCAGTTGCAGAAGCGGCTGCGCACGACATCGCTTTACGTCACGCATGACCAGCTAGAGGCGCTGACCATGGCCGACCGGCTGGTGGTGCTGAATGGCGGCCGGATTGAACAGATCGGCACCCCGATGGAGGTCTATCTGCGCCCCGCCACCACATTTGTGGCAGGCTTTATCGGGTCGCCCGCCATGAACATGCTGCCCGCAGACTACTTGCGCGCGCTGGTATCGGCCGAGTCTCTGGCGCATCTGCCCAGGGCGGCCGATCTGATCGGCATTCGCCCCGAGGATCTGTCTCTCGACCCCGCGAAAGAGAACGAGATGTCGCTCAGCGGACGTCTGATGCTGCTGGAGCCTGCGGGTGCCGAAAGCCATCTGCATCTGACCTTCGAGGGGGTCAAGGACACCATGGTGGTGCGTCTGCCGCATGTGCCAGATGTAGAGGAAGGATCGGATCTGACCTTCAGCATCAAGCGCGACAGGTTGCATCCTTTCGATGCAGCCACGGGCAAGCGCGTGGCATGAAGGGAGATACATCGGTAAACCCGTTCCGACGCCCGCCTGGCGCTGCTGTGGTCTATGGCCATCGCGGTGCGCGTGGTGTGCTGCCCGAGAACACGGTCGAGAGTTTTCGGTACCTGCGCGACACCGGTGCGCAGGGCCTGGAGATCGATGTGCAGAATGCGGCCGGTCAGGTGCCGGTCGTTGTGCATGATCCGTTTATGCCGATGCAACTGGCGCGCGATTCCAGTGGCAACTGGCTGCCCGCGCCGGGGCCGAAAATTCATGACCTCAGCCTTGCTGAATTGCAGGCGTATGATGTGGGGCGCCTGAATCCCGATCACGCCTATGGCACACGCTACCCGCAACAGCGCCCGCATGACGGATTGCGCATACCCAGTCTGGACGAGGTTCTGGATTGGGCCGAGGGAGAGCATGACCTGATCCTGAACATCGAGGTCAAATCCTATGCCACTCGCTCCGATCTCGGCGATCCGCCAGAGGTATTGGCCGAGTCTCTGCTGCGCGCGCTTGGCCGTTGCAGCCTGTCCGGGCCTGTGCTGATTTCGTCTTTCGACTGGCGCGTGCTGAACGTGCTGCGGACCGTGGCGCCCGAACTGGCCCTTGGCTATCTGACCTATGAACAGCCCGACGAAAACCTGATCATCCACGAAGGCTCCGCATGGATGGCAGGACTGTCACTGGCCGAATTCGATGGCAGCTTGCCAGGACTGATTGCTGCGCAGGGGGCGCAATGCTGGTGCGTCTATGTCCGGGATCTGACCGAGGCACGACTGAAAGAAGCGCAAGGCCTGGGACTGGCCGTGAATGTCTGGACCGTCAACGAAGCTGAAGATATCGAACGCGTCATTGCCATGGGTGTGGATGGCATTATCACGGATTATCCGGCGCTGGTCATGGCCCATCTGGACGCATATTGCAAAAGCCGCTGCGGCTTGTGAATGCTTGCATTCGAGGCAGTTGACCCAAAAGCATATCCTCTCAGCGCGAACTGCGCGCCCCCACCCGGAATTTTCGAACGCGTCCCGATCACGAATACATGCCCCTGCCGATGAGTGTTCAGACGCCATTCACGGATGCAGGAACGGCTGTCTGCAAGGGTCCTGCACCTGTCGCACGCCCTCTTTTGGCATTGCAATCCTCAGGCGGGCAGGACGCGGGCCAGAAACCCCCTTGTGGACGGGTGTTCGGGGCGGGTGAATATCTGTGCGGGCGGGGCTTCTTCGATGATGCGCCCCTCGGCAAGATATGCCACGCGATCCGCGACCTCGCGCGCGAAGGCCATTTCATGGGTCACGATCACCATGGTCAGCCCGCGCGCCTTGAGCTCACGGATGATGCGCAGCACCTCGCCCACGAGTTCAGGGTCCAGCGCCGCCGTCACTTCGTCCAGCAACAACACATCCGGGTCGGTCATCATCGCGCGTGCAATCGCCACACGCTGTTGCTGCCCGCCCGAAAGCTGTTCGGGATAGGCTTTGGCAAAGCGCTCCATCGCGAACAGGCCCAGCACGTCCATCGCGCGGGCCTCGGCCTCAGGGGGCGGCACGCCGCGCACCTTGCGCGGGGCCAAAGTCAGGTTGCCCAGCACGCTCAGATGCGGGAACAGGTTGTAGGACTGGAACACCACCCCCACCCGCGCCTGCAACCCGGTGCGCCCGAAACTGCGCGCATCAATCGGCGTGCCGTCCAGCGTGATGGTGCCGTAATCAGGCTCAACCAGACGATTGATGCAGCGCAACAGCGTGGATTTCCCCGACCCCGAGGCACCGATCAGGCACATCACCTGATGGCGCGCCACATCCAGATCGACCCGGTCCAGCACCAGCCGCGTGCCGAAATACTTGGTCAGCCCCCGGATTGCGATATCCGCCATCAGCCTGCCATCTGCAATCGCTGCGCCCGGTCGCGCCGGTTGATCCAGTCGGCCAGCCGCGCCATCGGGATCGTTGCCAGCAGAAACAAGAGCGCCGCCACCACAAGCGAGGAATAGTTGAAGGTCTGAGCTGTATAGATCTGCGCCTCGCGCACCGCATCGCGCACCCCGATCACGGACAGAAGTGCCACATCCTTTTGCAGCGCCACCACTATATTCATGAGCGCGGGCAGCACATTACGCAGCGCTTGCGGCAGGATCGCATAAATCAGGATCTGCCATTCGCTCAGCCCCAGCGATTTCGCGGCCGCGCGCTGGCCCTCATGCACCGCGTCGATGCCCGAGCGGTAGATTTCCGAGACATAGGCAGAATAGCTCAGCACCATCGCCACGCTGCCCCAGAAGAGCCCCGATCGCGGTAGGCCCGGCAGGTTCAGCGCCGGGATGCCAAAGCCGAACAGGATGACCAGCAGCAGCACCGGCAACCCGCGAAACAGGTCGATATACAGCACCACCATCAGCCGGAACGGCGCGAAGATCGGCCCGCGCAGTGAGCGCAGCACTGCCAGCACCAGCGCCCAGATCGCGATGGCCAGCAGGACCAGCAGCCAGACCTGCAGATTGGTCAGAAACCCGCGCGCCACGGCGGGCAGGGCGGCGAGCATATGCTCGGGGCTGAAGAACTGCGCGCGGATGCGGGGCCATTGCTCGGCGCTGGTGATGACCCAGCCCAATGCGCCAAAGACCACGATGATCGAAGCGGATGAGATCAGCCCCGGCACAAAGGCCGCACGCCAGTCGAAACCGCGCGCCCGTGGTGGCGGTGGCGGTCCCTCTGGCGCGGGCCGGATGGCCGAGGCAGCGCGGGTCTCGGGCGGCATGCTCACTCAGAGATGACGGGCAGATCCGGATCGGCGACAAGCCATGTATCGACCATGTCATCAACGGCCCCGCGCGCGATCAGCGCGCCCAGCGCGTCATCAACCCAGTCGACCAGCGGGTTCTCGTAAGCGAACAGCAACCCGTGGCCGGGGTCATTGTCATCGGCGGGCAGGATCGCGACGATATCGGCCTCGGGGATCTGCACGGCGGTCGCGAAAAGGGCCGTGGGCAGCGCGGCCACGGTCGCATCGATCTGACCGGCCTGCATGGCCTGAAACACGCCTGCCTGATCGTCATAGACCATGACGCCTGACGCCCCGATCACGTTTTCCAGATAGGTCAGGTCGGTGGTCCCGATCGTCGCGCCCCAGCGCGCCTCGCGCAGCGCGTCGAAACTGTCGGCACCAACCACGGGCGCGTCGGGCAGGGCAATCACGGCCTTGTCGGGCTGCAGATAGATCTGGCTGAAGGTGACCACCTCGGCCCGCGCGGGCGTGACCGACACCTGATTGATCGCGAAGTCAAAGGGCTTGGGCCCCGGCGCGATGATCTGCTCGAAGGTCTGCGCGACCCAGACGACCTGATCGGGGGCAAAGCCCATTTCTTCCGCCAGTTCATAGATCAGCGCGCTTTCGAACCCTTCGCCGCTGGCCGGGTCATTATCCATCATCCAGGGCGGAAAGACCGGGTCGGATGTGCCGACCGTCAACTGGCCCGGTGTCATCAGGCGCGGGTCACCGGGCGTGCCCTCGGTCGCAAGGGCCGGTCCGGCAAGGCTAAGTGCGAGGGTCAGTGTTGTGAACAGGCGCGGGAACATGGCAGGGTCCTCTCTGTCAGGCGCGCGGGCGGCGCGCGGGAAGCTGCCCCCATGTTGCGACTATGCGCGGGCTTGGCAAGCCCAAACGCGCGCGGCCGCATTGATGCGTCCTGCGCAGGTCCCAGCGCCTAGCGCAGTGATCTGCCCTTGACCACGGCATCCGGGCCGAAGCGGGCGCGCAGGCGATCCATGGCGGCCTCGGCTTCGGCGCGGCGGGCGGCGCCCGGGTCCAGCAGATCGGGACTGAAGCCGGGCCCCTCGGCCCGTGTCAGATCGGATAGGCCCACCCCCAGCAGCCGGAATGGTCCCGCATCCATCGCCTGATCCATGAGCGGGCGCGCGGCGCGGTAGATCACATCGGCCAGCGTCGTGGGGGCGTGCAGGCTGTGGCGCCGTGTCAGGATGCGGTGATCGGCGCGCTTGAGTTTCAGCGTCACGACGCGCCCGGCCAGCCCCTTGGCCTTGGCCCGGGCCGAGACCTGATCGGCCAGCCGCCACAGATGCCCGTCCAGGAGGTCAGGGTTGCGCAAATCCGCATCGAATGTCGTTTCCTTCGAGATGGATTTGACTGTCGGGTCACGCGCCACGGGACGCGCATCGATCCCCCGCGCCAGATGCCACAGCCGCGTGCCCATGCCGCCGAACCGGGCCACAAGCTCGGTCTGGTCCCAGCGCAGCAGATCGTCGATGGTGGCAATGCCCGCGCGGTCAAGCTGCGCGCGCATCGCCGCGCCGACCCCCCAGATCATACCCACCGGCTTGCCGCGCAGAAAGGCTGCCGTGCCCGCGCGGTCGATCACGGAAAACCCGCGCGGCTTGTCCAGATCAGAGGCGATCTTGGCCAGAAACTTGTTATGTGACAGCCCGACCGAGCCGGAAAGCTGCAATTCCCGCTCCATCCGCCGCACCAGCCCGGCGAGCAGCGCCGCCGGGGGGGCGCCGTGCAGCCGCGCTTTGCCGCCAAGGTCAAGAAACGCCTCATCCAGCGACAGCGGCTCAATCGCGGGGGTCAGATCCTCCATCATCGCGCGGATCTCGCGTGAAGCGCGGGTATAGGCATCGAAGCGCGGTTTGACGATCACGGCCTCGGGGCAGAGTTGCAGCGCCTTGAACATCGGCATGGCAGAGCGCACACCGTGAATGCGCGCGATGTAGCAGGCGGTCGTCACAACCCCGCGCCGCCCCCCGCCCACGATCACGGGTTTGTCGCGCAGCGCGCGGTTGTCGCGTTTCTCGACACTGGCATAGAAGGCGTCGCAATCCATATGCGCGATGGCCAGCGTGAACAGTTCCGGCCCGGCGATAACGCGCGGCGAATGGCAGGCCGGGCAGCGGGGACCGGCAGCAAACTGGCACAGGCAATCGCGACACAGGGAGGGCATGGCTCAGATATACGCGCCTGCGCGGGCTGCGGCTATGACAATCCGCGCCAGTGCGATCAGGATCGGGCGATCAGGGGTGAGCGACCGAGCAATCCATGCTGCGTGCCGAGAGGCGCAGGCAGGCACGTTCGGCTTCGGACCGAGTCAGCCCGGCAAAGCTGGCCTCGAACCGTCCGCTGGTTTGCCGGATACGGCTGACCCCATTGCCCAGCGCGCCGGCCTCGGCCATCTTGACGGCGATCAGCCCCCGTTCTGCCGCGTGGCGCGACGGGAATTGCCCCAGCGACACGCCCCATGTCCGCCCGCTGTCGGATGTGGACAGGCGGCTGACCATTTCGGTTTCGGCCAGTTCGGTTTCGGCGGCGTGCTGGGTGCTGCCCTGCGGTGCGGCCTGCGGGGTTCCAGAAGACGGCGTGCTGGTCAGGATGATGTCGGGGTTGGGCGCGGGGCGCGGATCCGCGGCGGGCTGGTTCGGCCCGGCATTCATCGTCAGGCTGATCGCGGCATCCATCAGCGAGCGCTGCGCGTCCTGATCCTTGAGGAAAGAGGTTTCCGCGCCCGCCCATATCGTGTCCGTCACTGTGCCGGGCTGTTCGGCCGAGGCGAGTGTGACATCTGATATCGCTTCATCCAGCGCCTCGGGGCGGGCCGGTGCGGCCTCTGCCAGGGCGGGCTGCTCCGGTGACGGGTCGGGGCTGGCTGTGGCCAGTGCTTCGGGGCGCATCGGTGGGATGGCGGGGCTTTCCGTGCCGGGGGCGGCTGCGATGATCGGTGCGCTGCGGTCCTCGGCGATATCTGTTTCGGTCAGCGCTTCCATGACCTCGACCACCTCGGCCACGACCATGGGCCCGGCATCGTCTGTCATGTCTTCTTCCGGGGTGTGGGGTGCGCTGTCGTCATCTTCCAACGCGGCCAGATCATCCGGATCGGCCAGCGTGAACCCGGCCTCGATGGCGGCGGCAAGCTCGGCCTCATCCGCGCTGCTGCCCAGACCGCTTGCCTCTGCCTCTTCCGGGCGGGCGCGGGGCAGGACGGCCAGCGCTTCGGGTGCGCGATCCGTTTCATCCACTGCGGCGACCGATTCGCTTACAGCCTCGGCCAGTTCCTCGGCGGCCGTATCATCGACGCTTTGCTGCACGGCCAGCATCAGTTCTTCATCCGGCAGGGCGTCGGGCTGGGCCTGTCCGCGTGCCATGGGGCGGGGGCTGGTGCGGACCGCCAGTTGCAGGCGGATGGTCTTGGCCGCACCACGTGGGTCATCATCGCCATTACGGGGTTGCGACCCGCTGGCCTGCGCGACGGCGGTGCCGGCGGGGCCCTGATAATCGGGGGTGCGCGGCGCACGGCTGGCCACCCGCGTCGCAGCCCGGTTGAACCCGATATCCATCAGCTCGGCCACATGCGCATTGCGCGCCGCAGCAGTTGATCCGCCGAACATGGTCGCGATGATATGCTTTTCGCCGCGCTTGGCCGACGCGGTCAGATTGAACCCGGCGGCACGGGTATAGCCGGTCTTGATACCATCGGCGCCCGAATAGGCATCCAGAAAGCGGCGATTCGTGTTGGGCACTGTGCCCACGCCCGCGTGATCGCTGCGGCGCGAGAAGATGTTGAAATACTGCGGATAATCGAAATAGAGCTGGCGGCCGAGGATGGTCATGTCGCGCGCGGTGGACACATGCCCTGTCTGGGTCAGCCCGTGTGGGTTGCGGAAGGTCGTGTTGTTCATGCCCATGGCACGGGCCGTGCGGGTCATGCGCTGGGCGAATTCCTCGACCGAGCCGGAAATCCCTTCGGCGATCACGATGGCCGCGTCATTGGCCGAGCGCAGCGCCGAGGCACGGATCAGGTAGCGCAGGGAAATCCGCTGCCCTTCGCGCAGGCCGAGGCAGACACAGGTCGCCTGGGTCGCGCGACGGCTGACTGTAAATTGCGTATCCAGCGAGACCTCGCCATGCTTGATCGCCTCGAACGCGACATAGATCGTCATCATCTTGGTCAGCGATGCGGGGTGAAGCTGCGTGTCATGGTTGCGGGCGAAGATAACCTCGCCATTGCGGGCATCCATGACCATTGCCGCGTAGGGCGCGGCCTGTGCCACGCCAGCGAATACCATCATGCACAACATGACACATACGGTCACGCCATGACGAACCACCTGCAAAAAGGTCGTCTGCATCCTGTGCCTCTGCCCGATCCCACGTTTTATTTGATTATGCGGGGTATCTACTCGCCTTTAGGTTAGCACGCCGTACGGTTCTGGAAAAGCAATAATTTCAGGGGGTTTTGGGTGTCTCTTCATGTGCGAATCCAGATTTTGCGCGCATTTCCCGGCGCAACACAATATCCGCGATCAGCTGCCGTCGATCCATCCCACCAGTTCGGGCAATTCGCCCAGATGCGCCAGCACGCGAAAGCGCGGATGCGTCACCGGGGCCTCTGCGCGCTCGATCTCCCATTCCAGGCCAAAGGGCACATGAACCCCCCAGCCGCCTGCGAGAATCGGGGGCAGCACGTCCGATTTCATCGAATTGCCGGCCATCAGCGCCGCCTCTGGCCCGTCGCCATGGCGCTCGAAAATCGCGGAATAGACCGGCGCGGTCTTGTCCGACACGATCTCGATGGCGTCGAACATCTCGCCCAGCCCGGATTGCGCCAGCTTGCGTTCCTGATCCAGCAGATCGCCCTTGGTGATCAGCACCAGCCGATGCGACGGCGCCAGGGCTGAAATGGCGTCCTCGGCATGGGGCAACAGCTCTATCGGGTGGCGCAGCATGTCCTGCCCCGCGCTCAGCAATTCCGATATCACCTTGGCAGGCACGCGCTGGTCGGTCACCTCTATCGCGGTTTCGATCATCGACAGGACGAATCCCTTGATCCCGAATCCGTAGTGCCCCAGATTGCGTCGCTCGGCGGCCAGCAGCCGCGCCATCAATGTGTCGCGATCCGTGTAATCGGCCAGCAGATCGGCGAAATGGTCCTGGGTCATGCGAAAGAAACGCTCATTATGCCAGAGCGTGTCATCTGCATCGAAACCGATTGTCGTGATCCGGGTCATCCGTTACGTCCTGATCTGCGCGAGGTGGCGACCGGGGGGCTTTTCAGGCCGCAGGGTTACGCTATATTGCGGACAACGCGTGCGCAATCCGGCTATAGGGGGCACTCTTCGGCATGACCGTGGTACACAACATGGCAGGGCAAGACCCGAACGGGCCAGAAGGCGACAATGCCGTCGTCACCAAGACCCGTACGCGCACCCAGCGTCCGCCGATGTACAAGGTTCTGCTGCTGAATGACGATTTCACGCCGATGGAATTCGTCGTCCATGTGCTGGAGCGGTTTTTCGGCATGTCCCATGCCATGGCCTTCGACATCATGCTGACCGTTCACAAGAAGGGGGTGGCAGTTGTGGGTGTGTTCTCTTATGAGGTGGCCGAGACGAAGGTGGCACAGGTGATGGATTTCGCCCGGCGCCATCAGCACCCGCTGCAATGCACGCTGGAAAAAGAGGAATAGGCGCCGCGCGCCCCATGACCCTTTTGCACACTCTGTTCCATGACCCCGCGCCGCGTTCGGTGCGCCTGAGCGTGGCGATGGCCGAAGGGCTGTCGCTGCCCGACGGGCCGATCTGCGTGCTGCGCCCGCGCGCGGGTGAACAGTTCGACCCGTTGCCCATGGACCGGCTGCAGATGGTGCAGGGCTTTGCGCCCGATCACGCGGCATTGCAGGCCGCGGGCCATTCCGTGTCGGTCACGCCTGCGCCGGCCCCCAACGCCCTGATCTGCCTGCCGCGCGCCAAGGCCGAAGGGCTGGGCCTGATCGCGCAGGCCGTAGCGGGCGGCGCGCAATGCGTCATGGTGGACGGGCAAAAGACCGATGGCGTGGAAAGCGTGCTGAAAGCCGTGCGCCAGCGTGTCGAGGTCAGTGGCGTTGTGTCCAAGGCGCATGGCAAGCTGTTCTGGTTCACCCCCGGCATCGAGAGATTCGCCGAGTGGCAGCTTGCCCCGCAGCCCGTCAGCGACCCGGATTACGGCGCGTTCCAGACGATGCCGGGCCTCTTCTCGGCTGGCGAAATAGACCCCGCATCGCGCTTGCTGGCCGAATATCTGCCCGACACCTTGCCTGCCATCATGGCCGATCTGGGTGCGGGCTGGGGGTATCTGGCAGCGGCCTGTCTGGCGCGCAAAGGCATCGAAGCCCTGCATCTGATCGAGGCCGAGGCCGCCGCGCTGGAGCTTGCGCGTACGAATGTCCCCGACCCGCGCGCGCAGTTTCATTGGACCGATGCGACGCAGCCGCTCTCCCTGCCGCCTGTGGGGGGCGTGGTCATGAACCCGCCCTTTCACACGGGCCGCACGCCCCAGCCTGCGCTGGGGCTGGCGTTCATCGAATCGGCCGCGCGTCTGCTGACGGGGCGCGGGCAAGTATGGATGGTGGCGAATCGCCATCTGCCTTATGAGAAAACTTTGGCCGAGCGTTTCGGCCAGTATCAGGTCCTGGCCGAGACCGGCGCCTTTCGTGTCTGGCACGCCAGCGGCCCGCGCAGCCGATCCGCGCATACCCCTTCACGTCAACGACGAGAGCGATCCCGATGAGTTTTTCGATTTCCGGCAAGGTCGCCATCGTGACCGGGTCTGCCAATGGGGTGGGCCTGGCGATTGCGCGTCATTTCGTGGCCCAGGGCGCGCGCGTCGTGCTGGTGGACCGTGATGAAAAGCGCCTGCGGTCCGAAGTGGCAAAGATGTCGGGCGCGGATGAACATGCGATCTTTTTCGCGGGCGACCTGCGCGAACATCTGACCCGCGCCAATCTGTTGTCGGCCACGCTCGATGCCTTTGACCGGGTCGATATCCTGATCAATGCCACGCGCGAATGCATCCCCTGCGACCCGCTTAACGATCAGGGCGATGCCGTGCAGGACGCGTTGCAGCAGAATCTTCTGGCCAGCATGAAGCTCAGCCAGTTGATCGCGCGCCAGATGATCGCCCAGGCCGAAGAGGCCGAGGATGACCCCAAGGCGATCGGCTCCATCATCAACCTGTCCTCGATCGCGGCGCGGCGCACGCAGCCCGAACTGATGGCCTATTCCATCGCCTCTGCCGCGCTGGACCAGATGACACGCTCGCTGGCCGTGGCGCTGGCCAAGCACCGCATCCGCATCAATGCCGTGGCGCTGGGCAGTGTCATGAGCGCCAATCTCAAGGATCAGATCAACGCGCATGAAGATTATCGCGACATGATCCTGCAACAAACCCCCATGGGCCGGATCGGCGCGTCATCCGAGGCGGCAGAGGCCGTGCAATTCCTCGCCTCGGACGCGGCGGCCTTCATGACCGGGCAGATCATCACCATCGATGGTGGGCGCACCCTGCTGGACCCGGTTTCCGTGCCCGCGCATTGAAGCTCAGAAACTGCCGAAGATCGTGCCGAGCGTGATCAGCACCACCAGCGCGATCAGCGGGATGATGACGGCCACAACAGCGATATCGCGATAGGCCTCGCGATGGGTCAGCCCGCAGATGGTCAGAAGCGTGATGACCGCCCCGTTATGGGGCAGCGCGTCCAGCCCGCCCGTGGCCACCGCCGTCACCCGGTGCAGCAATTCGGGCGAGATACCGGCGGCCAGCCCCATCTCCAGATAGGTCTCGCCCAGGGTCGCGAGCGCGATCGACATCCCGCCAGAGGCCGATCCCGTCATCCCCGCCAGCAGGCTGGTTCCGATGGCCAGTGAAATCAGCGGGTTGTCGCCCCCGGCCACAACCACCCAGTCGCGGATCAGCGCAAAGCCAGACAGCGACGCAATGACCGCGCCGAACCCCACAAGGCTGGCCGTGTTGAAGATCGGCAGCAGCGAGTCCTTGGCGCCCGTATCCAGTGCCTCTGCCAGACGCTTGCGCAACCGCGTCCAGTTCAGTGCGATCAGCGCAAGGCTCGACAGTGTCAGCGCCGCGATGATTGACCACACTCCGCGCACCGACTCGATATCCGTGCCGCCATAAAGCGGCTGGTCCAGATAGGATGTGTCAAGCCGCGGGATGAGCACAAAGGTAAAGGCCAGATTCAGCAGCAGCACCAGCGCCAGCGGCGTGCCCGCCACGATCAGCCCGGGCTGGTCTGCCGCTCCCGCTTGCGCGACATCCTCCTCGGTATCGCCATAGCCCGGCCCCAGCAGGCGGGCGCGCCGTTCCAGCCACAGCCAGCCAAGCGCCAGCATGACCAGCCCTGTCAGCACGCCCAGCCCCGGCGCGGCAAAGGGGGTGGTGCCGAAATAGGGCATCGGGATCGCATTCTGGATGGCAGGCGTGCCGGGCAGGGCAGTCATGGTAAAGGTGAATGCCCCAAGCGCGATGGTGGCGGGGATCAGGCGCTTGGGCAGATCGGCCTCGCGGAACAGATGCGCGGCGATGGGCCAGACAGCAAAGGCCACCACGAACAGCGACACCCCGCCATAGGTCATCAGCGCGCAGGACAGGATCACCGAAAGGATCGCCCGCCCGGGCCCCAGCCCGCGAATGATCCCGTCCGCCAGCACCTGCGCCGCGCCCGAGGCATCCATCAGCTTGCCGAATACCGCACCCAGCAAAAACAGCGGAAAGAACTGGACGATAAAGCCGCCCGTGGCCTGCATGAATATCTGCGTATAGCTCGCCAGCATCGGCCCGCCGTCCGAGGCCAGCACTGCAAGAGTGGCCAGCGCAGGGGTCAGCAGCAGCAGGCTCAGCCCGCGATAGGCCAGATAGATCAGCGCCCCCAGCGCAAGGGCAATGACAAGGATCCCGCTCATATGCCGCGCCTTTCAGGTCATGCTGCACCGCAGCATATCTGTCGCATGACCGCGCTGATCTGGCAAGGCGGTTTGCACGCGTGCCGTGCCGCTTTCACTGACCGCCAATTCATGGCATCAAGCCTTGGCAACCGGAGGGCACGCCATGACAGCGCCAGTGATCCATATTCTGAACGGTCCCAATCTGAACCTGCTGGGCCAGCGCCAGCCGGAGATCTACGGTCATGACACGCTGGAGGATATCGCCCGCGCCTGCGCCACGCTGGGGGGGCGTCTTGGCCTTGCCACGCAATTGCGGCAAAGCAACCATGAGGGCGCGCTGGTCGAGATGATCCATGCCGCGCGGGCCGAGGCGCAGGGTATCATCATCAACCCCGCCGCCTATACGCACACATCTGTGGCCATTCTGGATGCGCTGAACCTGTTCGACGGCCCCGTGATCGAGGTGCATCTGTCCAATATCCACAAACGCGAAGCCTTTCGCCATCATTCCTATGTCAGCACCCGCGCTGATGCCGTGATCGCGGGCTGCGGCGCGCATGGCTATACCCTCGCCCTGCGCCAGATGGCGCATCTGCTGCTGCCATCCTGACCGTTATCGGCTTAATCTTGCCAAAAATACTCAAAAAAACATCTGCGGCTCGGGCCTAACGCAAGCGGTGGCCTCCGCGCTGAAAATCTCGTGCCCGGCATGCTTGCCTCTCGGCCATGCGCGATCAGGGCGTCTCGGGCCCCGCGACCGCATCGATGGCGTCGCGCAGCGTGGCGGCAAATTCGGGATGGTCATAGATGTCGTTATGCCGCGCCTCCAGCCGCCAGATCGCGCGGGCGGGGCGGCCTGCATCGGCCAGCCCCTGGGCCAATGCCGCGGCGCGGGGGGGCGGGATGACCTCATCATGGCGGGCGATGATCAGGGCGACGGGCGCGTCGCTTTGCGCCAGCGCATCGAGCGCGGGCATGTCATGGCGGAAGAGCCAGCGCACGGGTGCGAAGGGAAAGCTGGTGCGCGCAACCGCCATCAGGCTGTCAAAAGGCGTGACCAGCACGGCGCCCGCGATGGGCCGGGCCTGCGCCAGATGCGCGGCCACCCCTGCACCGATGCTGAAGCCCACGGCGATGATCTCGGTGTCTGCATCCGCGATCAGCTTGTCATGGATCGCCAGCGAATCCGCCATCAGCGCATCGGCTGACGGGCGGCCTGTGCTGGGCGCATAGCCGCGAAAGTGAAAGGCGGCGACCGGGTGATCGGGCGCGCGCTGGTGCAGAAACAGCGCCACGGCCTCGGCATTCCAGGCATTGCCGCCAAAGCCCAACAGCAGCGGTGCGCCCCTGTCGGCACCGGGCAGGCGCACCCCTTCCAGTGTCGTGCCATCGTCGAGCGTGACCTGCAGCCGCTCGGCGCCCCCGGGCAATTGCGGGGCAGGTCCGACCATGCTGCGCGGAAACAGCATGCCGGTCTGCAGCACGGCCAGCAGCGCCACCAGCCCGGCCCAGAGCGTCAGACCCGCAAGCACGAATTTCGCGAGCACCCACATCTCAGCCCCCGGCTGCCGCGCGCATCATTCGGGGGCGGGGTCTTGTTCAGGGTCAGACCGGCCCCGGAACCCCTGCGCGACGACGTATTTTTCCGAACTGTCTGCGCGGCTGGCGGGGGGTTTGACATTGGCGACCTTGCGGAAGCGCTGTTTCAGCGCCTGCTGCAATTCCCCCTCGGCCCCCCCGGCCAGCACCTTGGCGACGAAGGTGCCGCCCTCATCCAGCACATCAAAGGCGAAATGGGCCGCAGCCTCGCACAGCGCCATGATCCGCAGATGGTCCGTCTGCTTGTGCCCAGAGGAGGACGCCGCCATGTCCGAGAGCACCACATCCGCACGCCCGCCCAGCCAGTCCTTGACCTGTGCATCCGCGCCCTCGTCCAGAAAATCGAGGACATGCGCCTCGGCCCCCGGCACGGGCTCGACCTCTTGCAGGTCGACGCCCAGCACCGTGCCCGTGCGCTTGCCGGATTTCTCGCCCAGAGCATTGACGCGGGCCACGGCCACCTGCAGCCAGCCGCCGGGCGCGCAGCCCAGATCGACCACCCGCGCGCCGGGCACCAGAAAGCGATACTTGTCGTCCAGTTCGATCAGCTTATAGGCCGCGCGCCCGCGATACCCGTCGCGCCGTGCGGCCGCGACATAAGGATCGTTCAATTGCCGCTCCAGCCAGCGGGTCGATGACAGCTTGCGCCCGCGCGCTGTCTTGACCTTGACCTTGAGATCGCGCTGCCCGCGCCCCGATGTCCGCCCCGGTTTCATGAAGGCGCCCCCCTAATGTTCAAGTTTCAGCGCGCCGTCATGGCTCATCTGCGCGTAAAGCAGCCCCTCGCGCAGGCCCCGGTCGGCGACCGACATCCGTTCCGTCGGCCAGACGCGCATCAGCGCAGTCAGGATGGCCGCGCCCGACATGATCTGCGTGTGCCGCTCGCGCCCGA
Organism: Paracoccaceae bacterium; assembly: GCA_003561595.1. Taxonomy (GTDB): domain Bacteria; phylum Pseudomonadota; class Alphaproteobacteria; order Rhodobacterales; family Rhodobacteraceae; genus Roseinatronobacter. The sequence goes on from PWWF01000094.1 coordinate 15,716, forward strand.
TGCGCGGGTCCTGCCGCCGCCCGATAGGGCCAAGCGCCAGATATTCGCGGATCACCTTGTCAACCTGGGCGGAATTCATCACCAACCCGTCCACCTTGTTGCGGTCATAGCGCCGCAGTCGCAGGTAAGACGCCGCAACCGTGGTGATCGTCCCCGAGGTTCCGATGATCTGAAACCCTTCATGCGCAGTGGCGTCGCGATAGGGGGCGAAGCTTTCGAGCTGTTCCTCGAAATACCAGCTCATCAGCGCAAAGCGCGCGGCATCGTCATCGACCTCGCGGAAATGGTCCTTGAGCGTGGCCACCCCCAGCGGCACGGAAATCCAGTCGACGACATGGGCCTGACCGGGCAGCGCCTCGCGCATGAAAGGGCCATCATACATGCGCAGGATCGCATCGCGGCGCGCGGCCTCGGGCACGCGCGACAGATCGATCCACACCAGCTCGGTCGAGCCGCCACCGATATCGATGACCAGAAGCTGCGCGGTCGTGGGGTCCACCAGCGAGGCGCAGGACACGACCGCAAGCTGCGCTTCTTCTTCAGCGGTGATCACATCCAGTCGCAGCCCGGTCTCGTTGCGGACACGGCGCATGAATTCGGCACTGTTGCTGGCGCGGCGGCAGGCTTCGGTCGCGACAAGGCGCATGTGCGACACCTTGTGATGTTCCAGCTTGGTCCGGCAGATGCGCAGCGCCTGCAATGTGCGCTGCATGGGACGATGCGACAACATGCCAGAGGTTTTCAGCCCGGTGCCAAGCTCGACCGCCTTGGAAAAGCTGTCCACAACCTCGAATTGCGTGCCCTTGGGGCGCGCAATCAGCATGCGACAACTATTCGTCCCCAGATCAAGCGCCGCATAGAGCGGGGCCTCATTCCGGGGTTGGCGCGGTGGCTGCACCGATGTCGGGGTCACGGCAGAGCGCGCCGGACCGGTCCTGAATTGAGCAGCGTCCGCGCCTGCGGGACGCTCGGGCGGCATTTTCGCCCTCCAATATCGTGTTGGTTTAACGATAGTGCGGGATAAACACTTAAGCAAGAGTTTGCTCAGCCTGCGGTGACCGAAGCGCAGGTCGCAAAATGCGCGGCAAGGGGCGCTGGTTTGCGGCTGGGGCAGGGGGGCTGCGCGCATTCTGGCGGGCAACAGAAGGGAAAGGGGTAAAGCGGATGGCGCAACTGGTCGTGGTCTATTGGCGGGATATTCCGGCGCAGGTGATCGTCGGGCGCGGGCGGCGGGCGCAGAAGGTGCAACTGTCCGAGCGATTCGAGCAGGCCATCGACCGCTGCGCGATGAAAGTGGGGGCACGGGATGCCGATGCCTACCTGGCCGAATGGCGCAAGGCCGCCCCGGTCGAGGTCGCTGGCAGTGACGAAGATGTCGCGAAAGCCACGGCAGCAGAGCTGGAAGCCGCGTATGACGAGGGCACGCTGCGCGCGCTGATCGCCAATGAGGGCTGGGCGCAGAGCCGCGTGACCGAGACCTGAGCCTGTGACCCGACTGCGATTTCTGGAGAGCATCATGGCGCTGTTGAACTTTCGCCGCCCCGCCCCTGCCGCGCCTGCTGGCACTGCCGCGATCGAGGCGCTGATGCAGGGATTCTCGATCGAGGTGATGCCGCGCACAGCCGAAAAGGTCGCCGATTTCCGCAGCCTGCTGCCCGCTGGCACCCGCGTCTATATCGCGCATATCGACGGCACGCCCATCGCCGATATGGTTGCGACCGCTGCGCGTCTGCGCGCCGAGGGGATGGAGCCGATGCCCCATTTCCCCGCCCGCATCATCGCAGACCGGGCTGAACTGGGCGACTGGGTCGCGCGTTACACGGGCGAGGCCGATGTGCGCGAGGCGCTGATGCTTGGCGGCGGGGTCAGCCAGCCCAAGGGTGCTTATGACAATTCCATGCAATTGCTGGAAACGGGGCTGTTTGACGGGTTTCGGCGCCTGCATGTCGCGGGCCACCCCGAAGGCAACCGCGATATCGACCCGTCGGGCGGGAATGCCGTGCTGCTGGACGCGCTGCGCTGGAAGCAGAAATTTGCGCGCGCCCATGGCATCGACATGGCGATTGTCACCCAGTTCGCGTTCGAGGCCGGACCCCTTATCGACTGGACGCGCGGCCTGCGCGACGCGGGCGTCACGCTGCCGGTGCATCTGGGGCTGGCGGGGCCGGCCAAGCTGCAGACGCTGATCAAATTCGCCATCGCCTGCGGGGTGGGGCCATCGCTGCGGGTGCTGCAGAAGCGGGCGCGCGATGTCTCGAAACTGCTGCTGCCGTTCGAGCCGACGGAACTGGCGCAGGATCTGGCCGCGCATAAGCTGACGGATCCGGATTGCGCCATCGAAGCTGTGCATTTCTTCCCGCTGGGCGGGATCGCGGCCACGGCACGATGGACGCAGTCCTATGGTGGCGCCTCGGCCCGCCCGGCCATCCCTTCCTGAACCCCCGGAGAAATCATGACCCGCACTGTCATCGAATCGGCCAGCAAGACGGTCGTCATCGGCTTTGATGAGCCTTTCTGCGTCATTGGCGAGCGTATCAACCCCACGGGGCGCAAGAAGCTGGCCGCCGAGCTGGAGGCGGGCGATTTCTCGACCGTCGAGCGGGACGCGCTGGAACAGGTGGCCTGCGGGGCGATGGTGCTGGATATCAATTCGGGCGCGGTGTTCTCCAACAAGATGGCCGAGGACCCGCGCTATGCCGACAACAATTTTGTCGAACCGCCCCTGATGCGCGAGCTCTGCGCGCGGGTGCAGGCGCTGGTGGATGTGCCGCTCTGCATCGACAGCTCGGTGCCCGAAGCGCTGAAGGCGGGGCTGGAGGCGACATCAGGCCGCCCGCTTCTGAACTCGGTGACGGGCGAGGAAGAGCGGCTGGAGGCGATCCTGCCGCTGGTCAGGAAATACAATGTGCCGGTGGTGGCGATCTCGAATGACGATACCGGCATTTCCGAGGATCCGGATGTGCGCTTTGCCGTGGCGAAAAAGATTGTCGAGCGCGCGGCGGATCATGGCATCCCGGCGCATGACATCGTGGTGGACCCGCTGGTCATGCCCATCGGGGCAATGGCGACGGCGGGGCATCAGGTGTTTACGCTGGTCCGCCGCCTGCGGGATGAGTTGGGCGTGAACACGACCTGCGGGGCGTCGAATATCAGTTTCGGCCTGCCCAACCGGCACGGCGTGAACGCGGCCTTTCTGCCCATGGCCATCGGCGCAGGCATGACCAGTGCGATCATGAACCCGGTCCGCGCGGTCGAGATGGAGGCCATTCGCGCCGCCAACCTGTTGATGAATCACGACCCCAATGGCGGGGCATGGATCGGGCTGGCCAAGGTCCTTGAGGGGATGAAGACCAGCGGCGCAAGCTTTGCCGATGCCTCGCGCGCCGCACATGAGGCGGGCGCGCGCACAGGCGGGCGCCGCGGAGGCCGCCGCGCCCGCGGCTGAGCGCAGGTCGTCACGCCGCGGATACTGTGGCGACACGCTACCCGGGCGCGCGCGCGGTGGAATGGCGCACAACCATCGTGACCGGCAAGGCAATGCGCGCCGCCGGGCCAGTGTTTTCACCGCGCAGGCGTTGCAGCAAGAGGGCGGCCGCCTCGGTCCCGATATTTGCCGCCGGGATATCGACCGTGGTCAGCGAGGGCGACAGATGCGCGGCCACATCGACATTGTCGATCCCCGCAATCGACAGCGCATCCGGCACCGCGATGCCGCGCCCTTGCGCTTCGAACAACGCCCCGATGGCCAGCAGATCCGCCGTGCCGATGATCGCCGTGGGGCGGGGCAGCATCTGCAACAGGGTCATGCATCCGGCGCGGCCCGCGCTGATGGTCAGGGGCTGTTCGCTGATCTTGGTGCGCGCAAGCGTCAGCCCGTCCTTTTCCAGTGCGGCGCGTATGCCTTCGACCCGCGCGCTCTGGCGGTCATTGTTCAGCAGATGCCCGCAGATCACGCCGATATTGCGATGCCCGATATCGACCAGATGGCGCGCGGCCAGATAGCCCGCCTGATGATTGTCCACGGTCACGCGGTCATGATCGGCGCTGCCTTCCCATAGCTGCACGATCGGTACCCGGGCCGCTTTCAGCACCGCCAGCGCTGATGGCGCGCGCTTGGCCCCCACGACGATCAGCCCGTCCACACCATGCGACACAAGCTGCGCCAGCGCCGCAGTTTCGCTGGCCGCGTCATATTCATGCGAGGCGATGAGCAGCTGAAACCCGTTGGCGGCAAAGCTGCGCTGCATTTCCTGCAGCGTTGACGAGAAGATGGGCGAGTTCAGCGTGGGCACGACAACGCCGATGGTTTCGGACTGGCCCGAGGCCAGCGCCCGCGCCCGGCGATTGGGGACATAGCCCAGCCGCGCGGCAACCTCCCTGATCCGCTCCAGCGTTTGGGGCTGCACCAGTTCCGGCTGCGACATGGCGCGCGACACGGTCGCGATGGAACTGCCCGATTCGCGCGCGACGTCATTCAGGGTCGGCTTTTGATGGCGCGGCATTTTTCATTTCCCCATGAAAATTTACATCGGATCATATCTTTTCATTAAAGCGAGAGCGCAAAAAAACAATGGGTGCAACAAAAATTCTTGACAGATCGTTGATCACTATGAAAGCGTTTACATCACGGAGGGTCCAGGGCGGGGAGGCGTTGGGGTGCCACGCAGAGTTTCGATAGGATTCGCGACAATTCTGGTTGTCTGCTTCCTGTGGCTGATGGCCACGACAGTGCTGGGGCTGATCCCGTCGGGGCGCTTTCCATCGCCTGCCGAAACCTGGTCCGCGCTGGTCCATGTGTCGGGGCGCGGCTATGGCGGCGGCGATCTGGCGCTGCATGTCTATAACTCGTTGCGCCTTGTGGTCATGGGCTTTCTGTTTGCCATCGCAACCGGCGTGCCACTGGGTCTGCTGATGGGCTGGAGCCGCCGGGCCGAAGCCTTCATCAACCCGATTTTCCTGATCATCCGTCCGATCCCGCCGCTGGCCTGGATTCCGCTGGCGATCCTGTGGCTGGGGCTGGGCGATGCCGCAAAGATCATGGTGATCTGGTTCTCCGCCTTCGTGCCTTCGGTGATCAACACCTTTGCGGGGGTGCGCAATATCGACCGGCCCGTGCTGGAAGCGGCCTATATGCTGGGCATGCCCAAAATCCGCTTTGTGACCGAGGTGCTGATCCCCGGTGCCAGCCCGATGATCTTCACGGGTCTGCGCCTGTCGCTGCAGGCGTCCTGGACCACGCTGGTCGCCGCCGAACTGGTGGGGGCGTTCTACGGGATCGGCCGGGTGCTGAATGTCGCACAGCAGGACCTGTATCCCGGCATGATCCTGGTCGGCATGGTCACGGTGGCGATCCTCGGTTGGGGGACGACGCGGGTGCTCGGACTGGCCGAGGCGCGCGCGCTGCGCTGGAACACTGCCGCTCTGGCCGCGAAAGGGTGACGCGATGAACCGTCAGATCAGCCTTCTTCAATCCATCGTTCTCGGTTTTCTGGGCCTCGCCTGTTTCCTCGGGTTCTGGCAGGGCATGTCGATGAGCGGGCTTGTCTCGAACATCTTTCTGCCTTCGCCTCTCGAGGTCTATGAGCGCTTCACGACCCTGATCGAACGCCGCTTTGCCGGCGCGACCCTGCCGGGCCATCTGGCCGCAAGCTTCATGCGGTTCGCCTATGGCTTTCTGCTGGCCGCCCTGATCGGCATTCCGCTGGGGCTGCTGATGGGCTGGTATCAGTTGCTCGATGAAATCGTCTCGCCCCTGTTCGACGCGCTGCGCTTTGTGGCCCCGATTGCCTGGGTGCCCTTTGCCGCGCTGTGGTTCGGCACCGGGATCGGCGGGCCGATCATGATCATCTTTGCGGGGGCCTTTCCGCCCTGTGTGATCAATGCCTATCGCGGCGCGAAATTCGTTGATCCGCGCCTGATCGAGGCTGCGAACATGCTGGGCACGCCGTCGCGCCGGGTCATCATGGAGGTGCTGCTGCCCTCTTCGATCCCGTCCATCATCTCGGGGCTGCGGGTCTCGGCCGGGCTGGGCTGGCAGTCGCTTGTAGGCGCAGAGCTGATCGTCGCCTCGGCGGGCGTGGGCTACATGATGGTGCAGGGGCAGGCGAATATCCAGACACATACCGTGATGGCCGGGATGGTCGCCATCGGGCTTGTCGGGCTCGCGCTCGATTCCGCGCTGCGCGGGGCAGAGCGCGTCATCCAGAAGCGCCGCGGGCTGGAACAGTGACACAAGGGTAAACGGGGAGAAGCGGTCATGGGTGTGATCCAGTTCAAGGATGTCGGCAAGATTTTCGGGCCGCGCGACAAGGGGTTCGTGGCGCTGAAAGACATCGATCTTGAAATCCGCGACAAGGAATTCATGGCCATTGTCGGCCCCTCGGGCTGCGGCAAGACCACCTGCCTGCGCATGGTGGCCGGGTTCGAGGATGCAACCGACGGCACTGTGTCGGTTGATGGCACGCCCATCAAGCGCCCCGGCCCCGACCGCGCCGTGGTGTTCCAGCAATTCGCGCTGTTTCCGTGGAAAAGCGTCTACGACAATATCGACCTCGGCTTGCGCAATCTCAATGTCAGTTCGTCGGAACGCAAGAAGCGGATCGAGGCAATCCTGAACCTGATGAACCTGACGCAATACGCAAAGCACTTTCCGCACCAGTTGTCAGGCGGCATGCAGCAGCGCGTGGCGATTGCCCGCGCCTATGTGCTGGACCCCGATGTGCTGCTGATGGACGAACCGTTCGGCGCGCTCGACGCGCAGACCCGCGTCGTGATGCAGGAGGAACTGGTGCGGCTGGCGCGCAAGAACCCGCGCACGGTGCTGTTCATCACCCATGCGGTGGAAGAGGCCGTCTATCTGGCCGACCGCGTGGCGATCATGACCCGCGCGCCGGGCCAGATCAAGGAAGTGCTGGATGTCGCCTCGATCCGCAATGCCGAGAACTGGGACAGCCACGAGAAGATCGAGGATGTGATGGACCTCGAAAGCTTCGTGCATCTGCGCACGCATATCTGGCGCAGCCTGCGCGAG
>PWWF01000379.1 GCA_003561595.1 Paracoccaceae bacterium
ACGGCAGTGCTGATGCTGCGCCGCAAGGCCTGGACAGGCAGCGCCGAGGTGCTTTCGGGCGGCTGGCCGCGCCAGCGGATGATGGGGCTGGAGGTCTCGGGCGCTGTGCTGGGGCTGGTGGGGTTCGGGGCCATCGCGCAGGCCGTGGCCGCCCGCGCGCAGGCGCTGGGGATGCAGGTCGCGGCGCATGACCCGTTTCTGCCCGACGATCACCCGGCATGGGCGCAGGTGCAGCACTGCGACACGCTCGATGATCTGCTGGCCATGTCTGATGCCGTCAGCCTGCATGTGCCGCTGACCGACACGACCCGCAACCTGTTCGATGCCGCGCGTCTGGCCCGGATGAAACCCGGCGCGCTGCTGATCAACACTGCCCGTGGCGGCATCGTGGATGAGGGCGCGCTGGCGCAGGCCCTGTCAGACGGCCAGATCGGGGGCGCGGCGCTGGATGTCTTTGCCGCAGAGCCCCTGCCCGCCGGATCGCCGCTGGCGCAGGCCCCCAACCTGATTGCCACGCCCCATATCGCGGGGGTCACGGTCGAATCGAACACGCGCATCAGCTGGATCACGGTCGAGAATGTCGCCCGTCATCTGGGCCGCTAGGGGCTTGCCGCCGCGCATGACCGGGAATACCTGACGGGCAGACCAGAAGCCAAGGTACGGGCGCGGCGCAATCCCGCCCGGCCCAGCCCGCAGGAGCGCCCGATGTCCGACACCCAGACCACCCCGAGGATGATCGCGATCAGCAGCGGCAAGGGCGGGGTCGGCAAATCCACTGTCACCGCGAATATCGCGGTCGCCATGGTGCAGGCGGGTCTGCGCGTGGGGATAGTCGATGCCGATATCTACGGCCCCTCGATCCCCGGCATCCTTGGCGCCCCGGCCCGCAAACCCGCCATGACCCCCGATGGCCGGATCGAGCCGGCCGAGGCGCATGGGGTCAAGCTGATCTCGATGGCGCTTCTGAGCGATGATGACACCCCCGCAATCCTGCGCGGGCCGATGGTCACGAAATACCTGCAGAGCTTTGTGCGGCAGGTGGATTGGGGGCCGATCGATCTGTTGCTGCTGGACCTGCCGCCGGGCACGGGCGATATTCAACTCACGCTCGCGCAGGCCTTCCCGCTGACTGGCGCAGTGGTGGTCAGCACCCCGCAGGATGTCAGCCTGAAGATCGCGCGTCGGGGTCTGCGCATGATGGAACAGGTCAAGGTGCCGATCCTGGGCGTGGTCGAGAACATGAGCGGCTTTACCTGCCCGTCCTGCGGCACTGTCACGCATATCTTTCATCAGGGCGGGGGCGCGGCGATTGCGCAGGATATCGGCGTGCGTTTTCTGGGTCAGGTGCCGCTGGATCCGGGCATCGTGGATAGCGGTGATGAGGGGGTGCCCCTGGTCATATCCACCCCCGACAGCCCGGCCGCTAGCGCCTATCATCAGATCGCCGCTGCGCTGAGCGGTGACGCGGCCACGGGTCACGGCATTGCCACCCCGTTCACCTGGTCCCTGCATGACGGCAGCGGCAAGCCCGCCCCGACCACCGCCACCCCTGACGGGGCTGCCGAGCGGCTGGCCGCGCTGGACCACGCGCCGGGGCAATTGCATCTGACATGGGCCGACGGCACCCGCCAGACGCTTGGCACCCGCGATCTGCGCATCGCCTGCCCCTGCGCCAAATGCCGCGACGAGATGACGGGCGCGCGCCTGCTGGACCCGGCGAGCGTGGGTCTGGATACCGATATCACACGGGTCTGGAGCGTGGGGAACTACGCGCTGGGCATGGCGTTTTCCGACGGGCATGACACGGGTATCTACACGCTCAAGGCTCTGCGCGCCATGGCCAGCGCTGAGGTCGAAGATGTCTGAGCGCCGGCGCATCCGCGCGCAGGCCTCCGCTCAGGACGCGGACGCCATGGCCTTTACGCTCGACGCGCCGGTACAACCGGGATGTGCAAGCGCCCGGCCCGACGCTGACAGCGATGCCCCCCTGCCCCGCGCGCTCCATGCCATTGACGGGGTGCAGCGGGTGGAGGTTGCAGGCGCCACGATCTGGGTCGGCAAGGCGGCAGGCGCGGACTGGGCCGCGCTGAAACCCGCCATCGCAAGCGCGATCCGGTCAGTGCTGGATGCGACCGATCAGCCATTGGGCGAGCGCGCGGCCCGGGACCCCGATGCTGCCCTGCTGGACGCCGTGCAGGCAATGCTGCGCGATCAGGTCAACCCTTCGATTGCGGCGCATGGCGGGCATATCGCGGCCGAGCGGGTGGCCGAAGGCACAGTCTATCTGCGCATGTCCGGCGGCTGTCAGGGATGCGCGGCCTCAAGCGCGACGCTGCGCGACGGGGTCGAGCGGATGCTGCGCGCAGCCTTGCCGCAGATCAGGCGCATCGTGGATGTGACGGATCATGACGCTGGCGCGAACCCGTTCTATGCCCGCGATGACGGCCCCTCGCCCCTGATGGGCCGCGCCCTGCCACCCGGCGTGATCGGCTGGCAGGACGGGCAGGTTATCGTTGATCCGGCGTATCTGGCGCCGCGTCTGGGTCTGACGCCGGAGGCGCTGCGCGCGGGGCTGCGCAATGGCGATGTGGTCGGTGTGACGGAAACCGGCGAAGGCGCGGATGCGGGCAAGGCACGGGTCGTGCTGCGCAGCCCCAGCCGCGCCTGGGCGGCAGAGATCGACGCAGACGGCGCCGCACGCGAAGTGCCGCCCCCGCGCCAGAGCATCGAGGCAGGCGCGAGCGAACGCGATCTGGCCGCCCGCCTGCGCGCCCATCTCGGCGCGCTGCCGCCCGGGCATGGCGGCCTCAGCTATGGGGCGTTGGCACAGGATTTGGGCGTCGCGGGACCCGGCGCGATCGGCAAGATCACGCGCGCGCTGGAACGGACCATGCAGGAGGATGCCGCTGCAGGCCGCCCCTTCATCGCGGCGCGCGCAGTTTCCCGTGCGGGCGGCGGGCTGCCCGGCAAGGGGTTCTTCGATCTGGCCCGCAGCCTCTCGCGCGGCCCGGCGCAGGGCGAGAGCGAGGCCGCATTTCACGCCGGCGAAGTGCAACGGCTGGCGCAGGAAGATGGCGCACAGGCGCGTGAGGGGAAGCGGGCGTAAGGTGGGTTGAAACCCACCCTACGCGCCCTCTGCGACGGCGCGCTCACTCCGGCTCGATCCGCACTTTCCGGTTGATCCGATCGACCGCCTTGCGTGTCTCGGACCCGTCGGGCCAGATCACGCGCAGATCGGCCGCCTCATCCGCGCCCAGCCCGAAATGCAGCGGCACATGCTGCCCCCCGGCATGACCGCCGCCGATGCTCAGTTCCTGCCATTGCGGCCCGCCCGCGCTATGCACGTAAACCCGCGCGCCGATGGCGAAGCGGTTGCCGCCCGGTTGACGCAGATCGACCTTCAGCCAGTTGCCCGGCTGCGTACTGTCATTGCGATAGAGCCGCGCGGGCGCGCGACGGTTGACCACCACCAGATCCAGCGCCCCGTCCCCGTCCAGATCGACCAGCGCCGCCCCCCGCGAGCGCACAGGGTCCGCCACGCCCGCGTCCTGCGCGGCCTCGGCAAATCGCCCATCGGGTCCCTGCATCAGCAGGTTGTTGGGGTCGGCCATGGCCAGATCGGGCATCTGGTCCACATTGCCCTTGGCCACGAACAGATCGGCGCGCCCGTTATTCGTTACATCCCCCCATTGCGCGTGCCACCCGGTCGAGGGGCGGCCATCATCGCCTGCAAAGGGGCGATGCGCAGTATGCCCCATCTCGAACGGCGCGGGCTGATAGGTGCCGTCAGCTTGCGCCAGTTGCAGCATCTGATCGGCCATCGAGGTCAGATAGACATCCGCCAGCCCGTTTCCCGTAATGTCACGGCTGGCAATCCCCATCCCCCACAGCATCAGCTCCGGCCACCCATCCTGCGGTCCCAGATAGCGAGCATCAGTGATATCCCACATCTGCTCGGACCCGCCGCGCACATAGTAATGGCGGTCATTCGACAGCCGCAATGTCATGCGGTCGCGCGCGTCACGCGCGGCCAGGGCGGAGAGCGGGCAGTAGCCGGGGCCGAAATCCTCTGACACCCAGCCCGCGCCCTCGGGGCGCAAAAGCTGGTTGTCATCGCAGGCAAAGAACGGGCCATCGGGGTCGTCGCGATCCACATAATTCCCGACAAAGAACGTCGGCCGCGCCGCCCCCTCTTCCCACCAGGCGGTGAAGGCCGTTGACCAGGCATCGCCCGGATCGATGCCGAAGTCCTCGGTCGCCTCCTCGAACCGGCAATCGCCCAGACCCCGCAGCACCGTGTTCGGACCCACGCGCAGAACGAACAGATCCAGCACCCCGTCGCCATCGATATCCAGCGGATAGGCGCCGGTCACACCCGTCAGATCCATCTCCTGCGCGTCGAATTTCATCCCGCCCCGGTTGCGCAGCAGCCGCGACGGCCCGTCGCCCCCGGCCAGAAACAGATCCGGCAAGCCGTTATCGCTGCAGTCGAATGCCGCGACGCCACCGCCCACGAAAAACTCCCACCCGCCGCTGTAATGGTGCTCGGGGATATGCGCGCTCAGATCCGTGAAGCGCGGGGCATCGGCCAGGCCCGCACTGGCCGAGAGGATCAGGGCCAGCGCCGCCCTCATGCCGTGACGGCCCGACTGGCCTGCGCGCCCAGAAGCTGGCCGGTCAATTCGCCCAGCGCCAGCGCCACGGCGCCCTGCGCCCAGACCAGATCGCCCCAGGCATGGATCTCAACCCGCGCGGGCGCGCGGCCGCCTGTCAGGGTCATGGCCTGCATCTCGGCCAGCACCTCGCGCGCATAAAGGTAGTCATACTGCATCCGCCCGCCCGAGAGGATGATTACCTCGGGGTCAAAGACCTGCGCCACATTGGACAGGCCCAGCGCCAGAAAGCGCCCCGCGCGGCGAAAGATCGAGAGCGCGGCCTCATTCCCGCGCCGCGCCTCGGCGAACAGCTCTTCCAAGAGCGCGAGCGGGCTTTCCGACAGGCTGGCATGCTGATCGAGCGCGGTCGCTGCCTCTCGTGCAAGGGCGTAATCGGCGACATAGGCTTCCAGACAGCCGCGCTTGCCACAGCGACACAGCGCGCCATCAAGCTGCACCTTGGTATGGCCCAGCTCCAGCCCCATGCCGCGCGCGCCGCGGTAGAGCTGGTTGAACAGCACCAGCCCCATCCCAACACCATGCTCGATCGTGACGACGGCGAAATCCGATTTGCCGCGCCCGCCACCGAACCACAATTCGGCCAGGGTCAGCAGATTGGCGTCATTGTCCAGATAAACGGGCATCCCCAGCGCGGCCTCGAACTGCGCGCGCAGACCGGTGCCGGGCGCATCAAGCATGGGTGACCAGGGCACATTGCCCGTGCGGAAATCCACCAGCCCCGCCAGCCCGACACCGGCGCAGCGCACATCGCGCCGGGTCATGCCCTGCCCGTCCAGTAACTGATCGATCAGTGCGCGCGCCTCGGCGATCAGGGCCTGCGCGCTTTTGCGATGGGGGCGTGTGGGCAGGGCCAGATCGGCGATGCGCGCGCCCGAAAAATCGCTCAGCACAGCCGTATGGCGCAGATCGCCCAGCTTTATGCCGATGACATGATGCGCGTCTGCCGCGACCTGCAGCCCCACAGGCGGGCGTCCGCGCGCGCTGCGCGGGCTGTCGCTGTCGGGGCTGTCGCTGTCATCCGTTTCACGCAGGAACCCTTCGGCGATCAGCTCGCTTGTCACGGCACTGACCGAGGCCGCGCTGATCCCCAGCGCGCGGCCCATATCGGCACGCGTGGTGCTGCCCTGGGCGCGCACATGTTCGAACAGCACCTGCCGCAAGGGCCGCGTGATCGTCCCCGGCGCGGCCACCGAATCGATCAGCAGCGGGCCACAGCCCGACAGCGCGTCGTCCGGCAATGCGGTCGGTTCATGCGCGCCTGACGGCGTCATGGCGGGCCCCTCCCATTAAATTCACTCCCTGAACGAATAAAACGTGGTTTTTCCCCACATGGCAAGAACCAATCCGGGAAACCGTGAAATCCCAGCGGTCAGGCGTCAATTCACCCGCTTTTTAATTTGACAGCCGAAGAATATCTGCGATGATCCCCACGCGGGCCGCACCAGACAAAGGCCCCCACATGTTCTAGGGAGGAACACATGAACAAGATTTTGGCCGCAGCCGTTGCTGCGACAGTCGGCTTCAGCTCGGCTGCATGGGCGGATTCGCTGACCATCGGCGTCAGCTGGTCGAACTTTCAGGAAGAGCGCTGGCAGACCGATGAGGCCGCGATTCGCGCCGCGCTGGACGAAGCGGGTGCCGAATATGTGTCGGCGGATGCGCAATCGTCCTCGTCCAAGCAGCTCTCGGATATCGAAAGCCTGATCGCGCAGGGCGTGGACGCGCTGATCGTTCTGGCACAGGACGCAGCCGCCATCGGCCCCGCCGTGCAGGCCGCCGCGGATGAGGGTATCCCGGTTATCGCCTATGACCGCCTGATCGAGGATGATCGCGCCTTTTACCTGACCTTCGATAATGTCGAAGTCGGGCGCATGCAGGCGCGCGCCGTGCTGGAACAGCAGCCCTCGGGCAATTACGTCATGATCAAGGGCTCGCCCACTGACCCCAACGCGGATTTCCTGCGCGGCGGTCAGCAGGAAGTGCTGCAAGCCGCGATTGACGCAGGCGATATCACCATCGTCGGCGAAGCCTACACCGATGGCTGGTTGCCTGCCAATGCGCAGCGCAACATGGAACAGATCCTGACGGCACAGGATAATGAGGTCGATGCGGTCGTCGCCTCGAATGACGGCACCGCAGGTGGCGCAGTGGCCGCCCTGACCGCGCAAGGCATGCAGGGCATTC
>PWWF01000058.1 GCA_003561595.1 Paracoccaceae bacterium
AGGATCGGGTGCCTGTGGGTCATCGTTGCTGCAGCGGGTCAGCCGCGCATTTGGACACCAATGCCCGACGGTGCCGACCATGGTGCTGACAAGGGGGTAAAGCCCATGCCGCCGCCATGAAACCGCGCGCTCTATTCTGCCGATGCGCTGCTACTGCCATACCTCTTTCGATATTCTCGGACCCGAACTTTGTGGGACGAAATGTGGCCTGACCTGACCGGAAAAGCAAGCACTCTCGGTCGCGGCCGGAGCCTCTGGTCCCCTTTGCACGGCACTGGGCCGGGCGTGGCACCCAGGGAGGGGCAGACCAGAACCGCGATACAAGCGGTGCCGATGCCGAGACGCGCGATATCGCGCCGGTGGCAGATGCGGGGCGCGCGCGACCCGTTCAGCCGAACACGCCCTGCACGCACCAGCCATCGCGCTGGGGGGTATGAAACAGCCAGAGCCGCGCGCCCCGGTCGGTCTGCACCTGCCAGTAATCGCGCAGCCCCGAGCGCCAGGCCGGATCGTCCAGCCACCATTCGGGGCTGATGCGTTCCGGCCCCTGCGCCGCCGTCACGCGCCACCATTGCCCCCGCCAGCGAAAGCCGCGCGGCACGCTGCGGCCCTGCCCGGCGATGGGTTCGGGCGCAAACAGGGTCAGCGGGCGGGGTGGCGTGTCACGGCCCGCCCAGTCGCGCGCGGGCGCGCTATAGGCCGCGGCGGCAAGAGTGCAGGCTTTCTCGGGGATATGGCTGTCTGCGGGCAGGTGGCGGGTCACATGCTCGAACCCCACGCGGTTGCACAGCCGCGTCAGCAGATCGGCCAGATCATCCTGCGCCTGCGCGCCGCTGGTGGTGATCTGTTGGGTGGGCAGCGGCTCGACCGGGTCGGCGCTCAGCCGCATCCGGTCGATGCCAAAACCGGCATCCATCCCCTCCAATGCGCGCATTAGCAGGGGCTGCATGGCGCTGGCATCGCGCATCGCCCGCGCCAGCCCGATCTCCAGATGCACGGCAGAGCCATCGACACGCGACAATTCCAGCACCAGCCCCCGTGCGCCCTGTTCGGCCTGTCGCAGATGCTCGCATAAACGGTCAAGCAGCCGGGCGATCCCGGCGGCGATATCGCCCATCAGGCCAATCGGCTCGGGCAGGGACAGGCGCACAGCGAAGCTGGGCGCCTCGGGGGCGGGGGTGACAGGCTCGGCCACCCGGCCCAGCGCCTGATCCAGCCGCATCATCGGGCCGGGGCCGAAGCGCCGCGCCAGATTCGCGCGCGGGATCTGCGCCAGATCGCGGATGATGCGCAGGCCCAGCCGTTCCAGCCCCTCGACCACCTCGCCCTCCAGCCGCAGGGCGGCCAGCGGCAGCGGCATCAGCGCGCGCTCGGCCGCGCCCGTCGGCACCACGCCGCCCGCCCCGTAATGCGCCATCGCCCAGGCTGTGCCGCGCGTCTCGGCGCTGGCGGCGCGGGTAGCAAATCCCATGCGCGCCAGCCGGTCGGTCAGATCCTCCAGCAGTGCAGCCTCGCCCCCTGCCAGATGGGCCGATCCGGTGATGTCCAGCACCAGCCCATCCGTGCCGTCCACGGCCACCCAGGGACAGTAGCGCGTGGCCCAGCGGCGCAGCGTGTCCAGCGCGTGGGCCTGGCCGCGCGGGTCGGCGGGGCGGGTCAGCAGGTCGGGGCAAAGCGCGCGCGCATCCGCCAGCCCCATGCCGGGTGTCAGCCTGCAGGCGGCGGCCTCGGGGTTCAGCCCCACCAGCCGGTCGGCCCCGCGTTCCTTGGCCACCAGCGCAAAGGGCCCCGCCACCGGGTTGCGGCGCAGCGACAGGTCCGGCCCGAAACGGGGCAACCAGAGCGAGAGGATACGTCGGTGCATGGCAGATCAGGTGTTCGCTTTATGTTCCATCATTTAGGGTAGGCCCCGGCCAGAGTCGAGTCATCTGCCCAACGGGCCTATGGCCAGCACGCGCGCCCTGCCGACCCGTTCGGACGCACTGCTTGTGATCATCCGTCAATCCCTTTACATCTTGCACGCAGGGGCCGGACTGTCTGCCGGTCGTTGCCATTTCAGGGAGTACTGCATGACACGGATCACCAAGGCGGTCTTTCCGGTCGCAGGTCTGGGCACCCGCTTTCTGCCCGCGACCAAGGCGATGCCGAAGGAATTGTTGCCCATCATCGACAAGCCCATCGTGCAATATGCCGTCGAGGAAGCGATCGCCGCAGGTATCACCGAGCTGGTCTTTGTCACGGGCCGCAACAAGCGCGCCGTGGGCGATCATTTCGATGCCAATCTGGAACTCGAGGCGCAGCTCATGGCCAAGGGCAAGACCGAATTGCGCGACATGGTGCGCAATATCGTGCCCGAAGGTGTGGCCTGTATCTTCGTGCGCCAGCCAGAACCGCTGGGTCTGGGTCATGCCGTGCTTTGTGCTGCGCCTGCTGTTGGGGACAACCCGTTCGCCGTGCTTCTGGCCGATGACCTGATGCAGGGTGGCACGCTGCCCACGCAGGCGCTGGTCACGGCCTTTGACGCAGCACCGCGCACGATCCTTTCCGTGTCCGAGGTCCCGCAAGAGGATGTGTCGAAATACGGTATCGTGAAAGCAGGCAGCGCGGATGCAAGCGGGGTCATGCCCGTCGAGGGGATTGTCGAAAAGCCCCCGGTCGAAGAAGCGCCGTCGCGGCTGGCCTCTTTCGGGCGCTACGTCTTCACGCCCGAGGTGTTCGACATCCTGCGCAACCTGAAGCCCGGCGCGGGTGGTGAGATCCAGCTTGCCGATGCGATCGACCAACTGGCCGCGCAGGGTAAGGTCGGCGCGATCACCAACCCGTCGCGGCGCTACGATTGCGGGGCGAAATTCGGCTATCTGTCGGCGGTTGTCGATGTGGCGCTGGGCGATCCGGAATATCGTGACAGGTTCCTGGCCCTGATCCGTGACCGGGTGGCCGAGGCGGACAAGGCATAGGGGCCACAAGTTCGCCACAGCATGTCAAAAGGCCCCGTGGACACCACGGGGCCTTTTGCATATGCGTGTGCCGCAACCGTGTCAGTCGGCTGCCGCGTGCTCTTCTTCCTCGGCCTCGGGGGCCAGGCTTGCGATAAAGGCGATGATGTCATTCGCCGTGCCTTCGTCGCGTACGCGGAACGACATCTGGCTGCGGGCGCGGCGGTCACCCGTCACCTCGCGCAGGTAATCCTGCGGGTTCAGCAAATAGGGCACCATGTTATCGGTGTCCCAGACCAGCCCTTCTTCCCCGGCCTCGACCAGCGAGCCGCCGTAGCGAAAGCCGTCAACCGTGCCGGCCTGACGCCCGATCACAGCATAGAGGTTTGGCCCGGTGCGTGTATTGGGTCGCCCGGCAAGTACGTCGCCATCGTCATTCACGACATTGTGGCAGTTCTGGCACTGGCTGGTAAAGGCCGATTCCCCGGCTGCGGGGTCGCCTGCCTGCGCCGCAAATGCCGCAAGCGCGAATGCAACGGCACTCAGCGCAGTGGTCTTCAAGGTTTTCATCCAGTTTCCTCCCGTGGATACGCGTAAGGTAAAATGCCCCTCTCTGCCATCAGGTCAAGACAGTATTTCTCAAGCGACAGCATGTGCGATCGCGCATTGCGACCAGAGCGCGGTCAGCGCATCGACCAGCCGGTCGATATCGGCATCCGAATGCAGCGGACCGGGGGTGATGCGCAGCCGCTCAGTGCCTTTGGGCACCGTCGGGTAGTTGATGGGCTGCACATAGATCCCCCAGTCATTCATCAGGATGTCCGAGATCATGCGGCACTTGACCGGATCGCCGATCATCACCGGGATGATGTGGCTCTCATTGGGCATATGCGGGATACCTTTGGCATCAAGCCGCGCGCGCAGTTGCGCCACGCGTTCGCGCTGCGCTATGCGTTCGGTCTGCGACGATTTCAGATGCCGGACCGATGTTGTGGCCGCCGCCGCAATGGCCGGAGGCAGGGCGGTGGTAAAGATGAACCCGCTGGCGAAGGAGCGGATGAAATCGCATAGCGCCGTCGATCCGGTGATATAGCCCCCCATGACACCGTAAGCCTTGCCCAGCGTGCCCTCGATCAGCGTGATGCGATCCGCCAGCCCGCGCTCTTCCGAGATGCCGCCGCCGCGCGGGCCATACATGCCGACGGCGTGCACCTCATCCAGATAGGTCAGGGCGCCATGTGCCTCGGCGACCTCGACGATCTCGCGCATGGGGCAGATATCGCCATCCATGGAATAGACGCTCTCGAATGCGACGATCTTGGGCCGGTCGCCCACGGCCTTGAGCTTGCGGTCCAGATCGCGCCAGTCATTATGCTTCCACAGCACCTTGTCGGCGCGCGAGTGGCGGATACCCTCGATCATGGAGGCATGGTTCTTCTCATCCGACAGGATCACGGCATTGGGGATCTTCGCCCCCAATGTCGACAGCGCGGCCCAGTTCGAGACATAGCCCGAGGTGAACAAGAGCGCCGCTTCCTTGCCATGCAGGTCGGCGAGTTCATCCTCCAGAACCCGATGCGCATGATTGTTGCCAGAAATGTTGCGCGTCCCGCCCGCACCCGTGCCGCAGGCAGTGACAGCGTCGATCATGCTGCCGACGACATCCGCATGATGGCCCATGCCCAGATAATCATTCGAGCACCAGACGGTCACTTCCTGCACGGACGGGCCGTCATAATGTTTCACTCGCGGAAAGGCCCCGCATTGACGCTCGACCTCGGCAAAGATGCGGTAATTGCCCTCGGATTTCAGCTTGTCGAGTTCAGCGGCGAAATGAGCGTCGAAATTCATGGGGTCCCCCTCGGGTGAGTCTTTGTCTTGTGGTTTGCCGGTGCCGGGATCATCCAGCGCCAGAGTTTGTCATCGCGCACGCGCCAGACCATGAACCAGTGTTCCAAGAGCGCGAGTGCTGCGAGCATCGACAGCAGGGTAAAGCCGATGATCGCACCCTGATCGCCCGCCTGCAGCGCGCGCCAGAGCCGTTCGAGAAAGCAGCCCGTGCCGAGCGCGAGCAATGTGACCGACAGCGGAAAGAAGCCGCTGACCGGGCCCTGCCGGAAATAGCTGGACAGATGCGTCAGTGGCGAGGGCAGGAAATCGGTATTGATGCGCGGCACGCCCAGATAGAGGTTCAGCTTGGCCGAGATGCGCGCCAGAAACAGCAGAAGGAAAGTCCAGAGCGCAAAGCTGTTTGCTGCCCCCCAGCTTGCGATCAGCAGCACCAGCAGAATGCCCGCCAGCAGCAATTCATGATAGGCGATGGTGCCAAAGGCCGCGCGAAAGCGCTGCACGGGAGGCAGACCAGGCGCGCAGGCGCGCCGGTTCGGGCCGGTGATGATGCCTGACAGAAAGGCCAGCTCGACCCAGCCCCAGAGCGCCAGCGCCGACAGGAATGCCAGCCACACCCCTTGCGGGCTGGGATCGCCCAGCGTGGCATTGACCCCCAGCACCCCCAGCGCGACCAGCGGCAGGGACAGGATCACCGACCAGGCATGCTGGTCCGGCCCACCCCTGTCGGCCACATGCACCCGCCACAGCAGGATGCCCGTGGCAAACCACCAGAGGAACAGCGCAGCCAGGGCAGCTATCCAGGGGGTTTCGAACATGGGCGCGATCCTCGTTGTCGGGCGTAAGGTGGGTTTAAACCCACCCTACGGACCAGGTCAGTAGCTGGGCTCCATCCGCACGGATAGGGGTGGCGTGTTCTTCTTGACAGGCAGCAGATAGAGGCGTGCAAAGCCCAGCCCGGCCCGCGTCATGCCGCCCCATTTGCGCAAGCTGCCTTTCAGGCCACCGGCCTTGGTGCCCTCCTCGACATCCTTGTAGGCGGCCTCGATCTTCTTGAGCGTCGGCAGCCAGGCCGGATGGTCGATATCCAGTTCCATCGGAAAGACCTGCTTGGCGATCTCGCCGGTCTTGCGGAACCCCTCCTGGTCGTACCAGTCGATATCGACACCCAGTGCGTCATGGAACGCTGGGCGAGCGTGATCGCGCACATACATGGTCGCAAACACCGCTGTCAGGAAGAACCGGATCCACAGCTTGTTGACAAAGCTCTCGGTCAGCTTCGGGTCGGTGCGCATCAGCAGGGCGAACGCCTCACCGTGGCTGAACTCGTCATTGCACCACTCGCGGAACCACTTGAAGATCGGATGGAACCGCTTGTCGGGGTTCGCCTCCAGGTGCCGGTAGATCGTGATATACCGCGCATAGCCGATCTTCTCCGACAGGTAAGTGGCGTAGTAGATGAACTTCGGCCGGAAATAGGTGTATTTCTTGGCCTTGGTCAGAAACCCGAGGTTCACGGCGACACCCGCCTCGCGCAGCGCGTCGTTGATGAAACCCGCATGCCGCGCCTCATCGCGGGCCATGTAGTTGAACAGCTCGCAGATATCCGGGTTGTTTCCGCGCCGCTTCATCTCCTTGTAGAGCACGCAGCCGGAAAATTCCGCCGTGCAGCTCGACACCAGAAAGTCGATCAACTCGCGCTTGAGCTGCGGGTCCATATTATCCCAATCGACCTTGTCCCAATCCGCGGTCTTCTTGAAGTGGCCCTTGTTCGGGTCAGACTTCATCTGCGCGATCAGGACATCCCATTCCGCGCGCACCGGCGTTACATCGATGCGGTCAAGCTCATCGAAATCGGTGGTGTAGAAGCGTGGATTAAGCAGGGTGGATTCCTGCGCCATGGCATCCGTGTCGAAGCGGTCGCCCATCTCGGCGGCGAGTTCCTCATGCGTTGTGGCGTGCATGTTCATACGCTCATCTCCTCTGAAAACGAGAATTCACAGAGCTCCATGAATTCGAAATCTCCGGTCATCCGCGTCCACAGACGCTCCAGCGCGTTCGCGCGGGTGATGACAGCGGTGCGATCCTCACTGATCACCTCGCCCCAGCCGGCCAGCACGGGCGGGCCCTGCACCTGGACTTCGTCGCCCGGATGCACGACCGAGCCATCATTGAACCGTACATGCGCATGCAGCGCTTCGAACCGGTGGCTGACCTCGACAGTGCAGGGCACCTGTTCGACCTTTCGAGAGAAGAGTGACATTTCTGGATTCCCTTGGTTTGTTTTATGTGACGTCGGACCGTCTGGTTACGGTATCTTTTGCAGCAGCCGTTCGAATGCGGCCTTGTTGTCTGCGCCGAACTGCGTCAGCTCGACACGGTAATCGGTCAGCGGATCGATCGCGGCCAGGCGGCCATTCTCGAATTGCACGATCCGCAGCGGCAGGGCCGGGTCCAGCCCGTGGCGTCGCCGCATGGTCATCAGGCCATTCTGGATCACGGTGACAAAGCCGCCATGCTCCATGTCAGCCAACAGATTTCCGTTGCCATCATATACGCTGACGGCCTGCGCGTCATGGCCCACCAGGCTGATGGTCCATTCCTGCACCGCCGGCGCGGGCGGCGGGATCGCGACGCGCTCGCGCCCGGTGACGCTGGCATAGGTGACAAGGGCCAGCGACACTGCCGCCAGCGCGAACATGCCGCGCACGAGCCCGATCGGGATCATGTCATTCTTGTCCTGGCGCTTGAAGCCGGGCTTGAAGGGTTTTTGAGGGTTGGGATCGGTGGTCATGGCGTGGCTCACTCGGCTGCGACCAGATCGCCCTTCGCAGGCGCGGTCCGGCGTTCAATGACAGGCTGGGCGACGCGGGTTTCCGCGGCCTCGGCCAGAATTTGCGACACTTTCGCGGCATCCGGGATGCAGCGCAGCGCAGGTTTCGTCACGCGCACATGGCCCGGGCGGCAATGCGGCCACAGCACCAGGTAGGAGAATTTGGTCTCGCCCAGCGTTTCCAGCGAGATCGTGCCAGTACCGTTCTTGCGCAGCGCCAGGTCGGCATTCGCGATCTGGCGGAAAGGCAGGTTCAGCGTCACGTTCAGTGCGGCCCCGATGCGCATGGCCACGCGGGCGGTTGTGATCGTATAGACCGTGCTGCGCGCCATCGCCGTCGCCAGGATGGCAATCACCCCCATGGCCAGCGCCCACAGCCCGACATAGGGCAGCCCGAAGGCCAGCGCACCGGCCAGGCCGGCATCGATGCTGCCGACACTGGCCCGCCAGATGACGATCACCACGAAATAGGCCGTGATCCAGTTGATCTTGAAGGCCTCGCGCGCCAGTTGCAGGGTTTCTGGGCGCCCCTGCCACAAGACGCGTTCATTTTCAGGGGGCCGCTCGGGCAGCCCCTTGACGGGCTCAAAGGCGAAATCATCATGTGACATGGTTTGGTTCCCTTGTTATGTGTCGCGTCCTGCGCTTTGCGTTCAGGCCGGTTTGCCCATCTCGTCGAACAGGATGCGCAGCTTGCTGTTGGGGGTGACGCGCTTGTCGGCGCAATAGAGATGCCCGCCTGCGACAAAGGCCGACACCTTGTCTTCCTCCAGCTTGGTAATCTGCGCGTCCGAGGCCAGCACCGGGATATCCACGAAGCGGCTGCTGTCGAGCGCCGTGACCATGACGTGATCTGCCTTGATCTTGGCCAGCGTCATCGGGACCACCCGCTTGCTGCCGTCGGTCAGCGTGATTTCCAGATAGCGGACCAACTGCTCGGGCACATCGACCCACATGTCCGAAATCGTGCCAGCCGATTGCTGATCACAGCCCTTCACCGGCAGACCCCGCGGGTCACGCCCGGCGGCGACGGCGAAATCACCGGCCTTGGCCATGGGCTGGATCTTGGGGTGGCTGTGGCCATCCAGTTCCGGCTCATCGCGCCGTGCCGCCCAGGAGGCCGGGCCAACCCCGTCCTTCAGCGCATCACCTGTCGGCGCAAAGGGAAAGCCCGTGCCGCCATCGGTCGGCGCCAGTGCCAGATCGCGCTTTTCGCGCTCGAAATCCGGGGCTTTGTATTCGCCACGGCCATGCGGCAGGATGAATGTCCTGGGTTCGGGGATCGACAGCAGCGAATTGGTCTCGCTGCCATCCTCGTTTTCCAGCGGATAGCCTTCGCGCATGTTCTCGCGCTGAATGTAATAGATCAGCCCGGCAAAGAAGATCCAGAACATGTAGAGTGAGATCAGTGCCAGGTCGAAATTGCCGAAAAAGATCCAGCCATAAGGGGCATCCATGAGTTTTCCTCCTTGAGGGTCAGGTTGGGAAATCGGCCAGGCCGATCCTTTGGTTACGTGTATGTTCGGTGTGAAGGATCCGGGTCCGCACCAGCGGCCCGAGGATGACGAGCGTCAGGAACAACAGCCCGATCTCGATATGGTAGACAACGGAATAGCCGATATCGGGGGTCATCAGACCCGCGCCCAGATGCCCGGCATTGGCCAGCCCCTGCACCGTGTCGCGGATGCCGCCCCCCAGTGCCACCGCCAGCCCGGCGGCAGTGGCCTGCGCCGCGCCCCAGGCGCCCAGCGCGAGCCCGCCGCCCACGGTCCCGCTGCGCGGCATGTTCATCGCCGCGATCAATGTGGCAACCGCGAACAGACCCAGCCCGAAGCCGATCCCGAAGGCGCCGGCGAAGAACAGCCCCGTCGATTGCAATGGCCCTGCGAAGATCACCGCCGCAAAGGCGAAAACGCCCGACAGGATCCCGCGCGCGGCGATGCGATACTGATCGACCCGCTGGCCCAGCCAGCGCGCCGCCAGCCAGAAACCCAGCAGTGCACCCGCCGCCCAGACCGCAGTCAGTGTCGTGGTCGCGGCCACCGACAGGCCCAGGATTTCGCCGCCATAGGGTTCCAGCAGCACATCCTGCATGTTGAAGGCCAGCCCGCCCACGAACACCACCGCCAGCAGCCGCCCGGCCTGTCCGCCGCTGATGTAATCGCTCCAGGCGTCCTTGAAGCTGGGCTTGGGTGCCTCGCGCTCGGCGCGCGTCATGGGCTTGATCCGTTCCTGCCGCCACAGCGCGATGATGTTCAGCACAAGCGTCGCGACCGCGCAGCCCTGCACCACCTGGATCAGCAGCAGATCGCTGAAATCTCGCAGCAGAAAGCCCACGATCAGGGCCGAAATCGCCATGCCCACCAGAAAGGTCACATAAAGCAGCGCAACCACGCGTGGGCGCGTCTCGTCATCGGCGCGGTCGGCGGCCAGCGCGACCCCGGCGGTCTGCGTCATGTGCAGCCCGAAGCCGGTCATCAGAAAGGCCAGTGCGGCGATCACCTCGCCCGCGAAGGGCACATCGTGGACGACATCGCCCGTCAGCACCAGCAGCGCGAAGGGCATGATCGCCAGCCCCCCGAATTGCCAGAGCGAGCCGAACCACAGATAGGGCACCCGTTTCCAGCCGATGGCCGAGCGGTGATTGTCCGACCGGAACCCCAGAAGCGCGCGGAACGGCGCGATCAGCACCGGCAGCGCGATCATTATCGCCACCAGCGAGGCCGCCAGCGACAACTCCACGATCATCACGCGGTTCAGCGTGCCCAGCAGCAGCACCGTCGCCATCCCGACCGAGACCTGAAACAGGCTCAGCCGCAGGATCTGGCTCAGTGGCAGACCCTCGGAGGCCGCATCCGCAAAGGGTAGCCAGCGCGTGCCGATGGATTTGAACATGGATTTCGGGATGATCATGCCGCCACCCTCAGACATTCGGAAATATAAAACCCGCGAGAGATGCGCCCGATCCGGCCCAGCCCGGCCACATCCAGCCGCCGCCAGTCCTGCGGGATCATCACGGGCGAGCGGTCCGCGCGCGGAAAGATCTTTCCGGCATTGAACATCGCCATCAGCAGCGGCGTGCGCGGCGCCACCGTGAACACCACCTGCCCCGCCCGTGCGGCCAGGCTGTCCAGCGCAACCTCCAGATCAGGGCGTGTGTAATAGATCAGGCTGTCCATCGCGATGACATGGTCAAAGCGTCCCAGCTCGGGGGCCAGCATGTCACCTGCGCGGAAATCGACGCGCCCCGCCAGCCCCTCGGGCATCCGGGCGCGCGCAATCTCGACCAGCCGGGGCGAGATGTCGATGGCCGTGACATCGGCCCCCCGCGCGGCCAGTTCCGCACTCGCTGCACCCGTGCCGCAGCCTGCATCCAGCACCCGCGCGCCGCGCAGATCACCGGGCAGTTGCGCCAGCATAAGCGCGCGCATGGCGTCGCGCCCCTCGCGCACCGTCTGGCGAATGCGCGAAACTGGCGCGTCCGAGGTCAGACGCTCCCACACCCGCGTTGCCGTACCATCGAAATAGCTGGCAACGCGGGCGCGGGTGGCATCATAGCTGCCTTGTGGGGCAAGGTCGCGCATCAGTCAAATCCCAGCAACTCGAAGATATCGCGATCCGGCAAGGGCGCGGGGTTGAACGCTTCGGTCCCGTTATAAAGCGCCTCTGCCAGCCGCATGTATTCCTCCCGACAGGCGAGGATGTCTTCATCCGCATCCATCTCGAACAGCGTCTTCTTCTTCAGGCGCGAGCGGCGGATCGCATCGACATCCGGCATATGCCCGATCCGGTTGAAGCCCACGGTCTCGCAGAAGCGGTCCACCTCATCCGTGTCGCGCGAGCGATTGGCGATGCAGCCGGCCAGCCGCACCTTGTAATTGGCCGATTTTGCCTGCACGGCGGCAATGATGCGGTTCATCGCATAGATGCTGTCGAAATCATTGGCGGTCACGATCACGGCACGATCCGCATGCTGCAGGGGCGCGGCAAAGCCGCCGCAGACCACATCGCCCAGCACATCAAAGATCACGACATCCGTATCTTCCAGCAGGTGATGCTGCTTGAGCAGCTTCACCGTCTGGCCCACGACATAACCGCCACAGCCCGTGCCTGCGGGCGGCCCGCCTGCCTCCACGCACATCACGCCGCCCCAGCCTTCGGTGACGAAATCCTCGGCGCGCAATTCCTCGGCGTGGAAATCCACCTCTTTGAGAATGTCGATCACTGTCGGCTGCAAGCGCCCGGTCAGGGTGAATGTGCTGTCATGCTTGGGGTCGCAACCGATCTGCAATACCCGCTTGCCCTGCGCGGCAAAGGCCGCCGACAGATTGCTCGACGTGGTCGATTTCCCGATGCCCCCCTTGCCATAGACCGAAAACACCTTCGCGCCCTCGATCTTCTGGCTGGGGTCCATATGCACCTGCACCGACCCTTCGCCATCCTGGCCTTTCAGCTTGGGCACTTCATCTCTCGGGCTCATGACAGTCTTCCCTTCATCTTTGTCCAAATATCCCGGGGGGTCGCCGATAGTGGCGCCATTGGTTCAAGCCCAATCGGCGACGGGGCTGGCCCCCCACCCTGTCCACGGGGCGTATCGGTCGCGGTCCTGCTCATTCGGCGGCAATCCCTTCGACGCGGTCCTCAATCTCGTCGGCGGCGTCCTGCAGCGCGGCGAGGGTGGCGGCATCGGGGCTCCAATAGGCGCGGTCCGATGCCTCGATCAGCCGTCCGGCCAGTCGGGCGCTGGCCTGCGGATTCATCTCTGCCAGACGGCGGCGCATCGCCTCGTCCAGCACGAATGTCTCGGACAGGCGCTGATAGACCCAGGGCTCCACATTGCCGGTCGTGGCCGACCAGCCCAGCGTATTGGTGACCTGCGCCTCGATCTGGCGCACGCCTTCGGCCTTGTGGGACAGAAGCGCCTCGTAAAATTTCGGGTTCAGCGCGCGCGACCGTGTTTCCAGCGCGATCTGGTCCCTGAGGGTGCGCACCTTGCCGGCGCCGCGGGTCTGATCTCCGATGTAGACCGGGGTTTCCTGCCCCCGCGCGCGCTTCACGGCACGGGCAATCCCGCCCAGCGTGTCGAAATAATGGTCCACGGTGGTCACGCCCAGTTCGACCGATTCCAGGTTCTGATAGGCCAGATCCACGGTCTTCAGCGTCGCCTTCAGCAGTTCGGGCTGCGCCACGGGCTTGCCATTGATGCCATAGGCAAAGCCCTTGCGCGCCTGATAGGCGTCGGCCAGTTCATCCTCGTCGCCAAAGGCCGAGCTGTCCACCAACTGGTTCACGTTCGAGCCATAGGCCCC
Source organism: Paracoccaceae bacterium (assembly GCA_003561595.1). GTDB lineage: Bacteria > Pseudomonadota > Alphaproteobacteria > Rhodobacterales > Rhodobacteraceae > Roseinatronobacter. The sequence continues at coordinate 12,927 of PWWF01000058.1, forward strand.
TTCGGCATTGGAGAAGACGCGCAGCGCCGCCGTATCCAGATCAACCCCCAGATCGCGCGCGGTCTGCAGCGCATGGGCGCGGATGAAGTTCTGCGCCTCGGGCTCATCCGCCATCGCGGCCTTGTAGGCCGCTTCGGCCATCAGCCGCGTCTGCAAGGGCAGCAGGTCGCGGAAAATGCCCGACAGCGTCATCACCACATCGATGCGCGGGCGCCCCAGTTCCGCCAGCGGGATCAGATCGGCCCCGGACAGCCTGCCATAGGCGTCAAAGCGAGGGGTCGCGCCCATCAGCGCCAGCGCCTGGGCAATCGGCCCGCCATCGGATTTGATATTGTCCGACCCCCAGAGCACCATGGCCACCGTGCGCGGCAGCGTGGGGTGCGCCTCCAGCAGCTTTTCAGCCTGCGCGGCGCCTTCGCGCAGCGCAAAGGCCGTGGGCATGCGGAACGGATCGAAGGCATGGATATTGCGGCCCGTGGGCAGGATCTCGGGCGAGCGGATCAGGTCGCCGCCCGGCACGGGGGCGATGAACTCGGCCGAGAGCGCACGCATCAGCCCGGTCAGCTCGCTGTCCTCTTGCAGCGCCGCATCCATCGCGGCGCGCTGCTCCTCACTCGCGTCCACATTCTCCAGCAGATGCGCGCGGGCGGCCGCGTCGGGCTTGCGCCCGACAATATGCAGCCCCTCGGGGATCAGCGCATCCTCGCATTCCAGAAGCCGCACCCAGAGCGCATCAGGCGCACCCTCCAGATCGACCGCCGCTGCCTGCTCGGCGATCAGCGTCTCGATCTCGGGGCGGGCCGGGTCGGACTGGTCCATCCGCCGCCAGCGCGCCAGGCTGTCCTTCAATTCCTGCAGCCCCTTGTAAAGCCCGGCCTGCGCCACCGGGGGGGTCAGATGCGTGATCGTCACCGCGCCCGAGCGGCGCTTGGCGAGCGACGCCTCGGACGGGTTGTTCGCGGCATAGAGGTAGATATTCGGCATCTCGCCGATCAGCCGGTCGGGCCAGTCGCGCGCGCCCATCCCGGCCTGCTTGCCGGGCATGAATTCCAGCGCGCCATGCATGCCGAAATGCAGCACCACATCGGCCTGATAGCTGTTGCGCAGCCACAGGTAGAACTGGGTAAAGGCATGGGTCGGCGCAAAGCTCTTCTCGAAGAGCAGCCGCATCGGGTCGCCCTCATATCCGAAGGTCGGCTGCACGCCCACAAAGACATTGCCGAAGTGAGCGCCCAGAATGAACACGCCGCGCCCATCCGATTGCACGCGGCCCGGGGCGGGGCCCCAGACGGCCTCGATGGCCGAAAGCGGCGGACAGTTCTTCACCATCTCGTCAGCGCTGATATGGGCCGCGACATTGGCCTCTTGCCCGTATTGGGCGGCATTGCCCTTCAGCACGGCCTCGCGCAGCGCCTCGACCGTGTCGGGCAGCTCCAGGCTGTAGCCCTCGGCCTTCATCCGGGCGAGTGTGTTATAGAGGCTTTCGAACACATCAAGATAGGCCGCCGTGCCGACCGCGCCGGCATTGGGCGGAAAGCCGAACAGCACGATGCCGACCTTCTTGGCGGCATTCTCCTTGCGGCGCAGGGCGACCGTGCGCGCCAGCTTTTCGGCCAGCGAGGTGATGCGCTCATGGCAGGGCGACATGGCGCGGGTGGTGCTGTCCACCTGGCATTGATGCTGGCAGCCGGTGCATTTCTCGGCGCCGTGGCGCCCGCCATAGACCGTGGGCGAAGTTGCGCCGTCGATCTCGGGCAGCGCGATCAGCATGGTGGTTTCCACCGGGCCCAGACCGGTGCCCGAGGCCGCCCATTGGCCCAGCGTCTGGAACTCCAGCGGGTGGGCGACCATATAGGGCACGTTGAGCGCGCTCAGCGTCTCGACCGCGGCCGGGCTGTCATTATAGGCCGGGCCGCCGACCAGGCTGAAGCCCGTGAGCGACAGCAGCGCATCGATCTTGCCCTGATGGTATTCGGCAATCGCGGGCCGCCCGTCGAGCCCGCCGGCAAAGGCGGGCACCACGGCGAGGCCCTTGGCCTCGAGCGCGCGGATGACACTGTCATAATGCGCCGTGTCGGAGGCGAGGATATAGGAGCGCATCAGCAGCAGGCCGACCGTGCCCGTGGCACCATCGGGGCGGGGCAGGGCGGTGGCGTCCGTGGTGATGCGCTCGGGCAGATCGGGGTGATAGAGCCCGGTTTCGGGGTAGTCGATCGGGGCGGCGGCGGTGACGTCGGTCCATTCGGGACGATCGGCGTAGCGCGCGATCAGAAAGCGCATCATCGCCTCGATATTTTCATCCGAGCCGCCCAGCCAGTATTGCATGGACAGGAACCAGGCGCGCAGATCCTGCGCCTTGCCCGGGATGAACCGCAGGATCTTGGGCAGGCGGCGCAGCATGGACATCTGCCTGGCGCCGCTCGCGGGTTTGGACTTGTCGCCGCCCCCGCGCAGTTTCTTCATGATCTTCGCGATGCCGGAGGCCGGTTTGGCCATGTCCAGATCGCCCATCCTCGTCAGCTTGACGATCTGCGGATCGGCGATCACGCCGACAAAGGCATCGCAGCGCGCGCGGGCGGCCTGCAATTCGGGCAGGCAGGCGGTGACATGTTCCTCGATGAACAGAAGATTGGCGACCACGATATCGGCGGCGTTGATCGCGGCCTTGGCCTCGGCCAGGGCTGCGGGGTTCTCGGCCCATTCGGCGGCCGCGTGGATCGAGATTTCCAGCCCCGGAAAATCGGCGCGCAGCCGGGGCAGCGCGCGGGCGGCCGGGCCTGCGGCATGAGCGTCGAGCGTCACCACCACGAAGCGGTAGGGCGGGGGCTGGATGTCGCGACTATCGAGCATAATGGGCCTTGGCCTCGTAAAGCGTATCGACGGTGATTTCGCGCAGGCCCTTTTCGCCTGCGAATTTCTCGGTGTTGCGCCGCGCCTTGCCGCGCACGAAAAACGGGATTTTCTTCAACTCGCGTTCGGCGCAGCCCAGCCACACGATGCTGTCCGGCGAGGGGGGCGCGGCTGGCGGGGGCATTGAGCCCCCTTCATCCGCGGCCGCATGCGCGGCGGTCGCGCCTGTGGGCAGGGGTTGCGCCTTGGCCCCGTGGTGGGAGGGGCCGGCCGCATCGTGGAATTCGAAATCCTCGCGGAACATGACCAGAAGATGCTCTTCCAGCCCCATCACCAGCGGGTGCACCCATGTGTCGAAGAGGACATTCGCCCCTTCGAACCCCATCTGGGGGGAATAGCGCGCGGGGAAATCCTGCACATGGACGGGGGCCGAGATGACCGCGCAGGGGATGCCCAGACGCTTGCCGATATGGCGCTCCATCTGCGTGCCGAGGATCATCTCTGGCGCGGCCTCCTCAATGGCGGCCTCGACATCGAGATAGTCATCGGTGATGAGCGCTGTCAGCCCGAACTCCTTGGCGAGCGCGCGCATCGGGCGGGCCTGTTCGCGATTGTAGCACCCCATGCCGCAGACCTCGAACCCCATCTCGTCGCGCGCGACTTTCGCAGCGGCCATGACATGGGTGCCATCGCCGAACAGGAACACGCGCTTGCCGGTCAGATAGGTCGAGTCCACCGAGGCCGCCCACCAGGGCAGGCGCAGGCGCGATTCGTCCACCGGCAGCGTGCTGCCCGACAGCGCGCGCACTTCCTCGATGAAGGCGCGGGTGGCGTTGGCGCCGATGGGGATGATCCTGGTGAAGGGCTGGCCGTGTTCCTTCTCCAGCCAGCGGGCGGCGGATTCGGCCGTCTCGGGGTAGAGCAGCACGTTGAAATGCGCCTGCCCCATGCGGGCAATATCGGCGGGTGTGGCGCCCATGGGGGCGGCGACATTCACCTCGACCCCCATTTCCGACAGAAGCCCCGTGATCTCGGCCAGGTCGTCGCGGTGGCGAAAGCCGAGCGCCGTGGGGCCGATGATGTTGCAGGTCACGCGCTCGGTGCGTTCCATCGGGCGGGCAAGCGCCCGGCAGAGCTGCAGGAACGCCTCATCCGCGCCGAAATTTTCCTTGCGCTGATAGCTGGGCAATTCCAGCGGAATGACCGGGACAGGCAGGCCCATGGTTTCGGCCAGCCCGCCGGGATCGTCCTGAATGAGTTCCGCCGTGCACGACGCCGCGACCAGCAGCGCCTGCGGGGCGAACCGCGCATGGGCATCGCGTGCTGCCGTCATGAACAGCCCGGCTGTATCGGCACCCAGATCGCGTGCCTGAAATGTGGTGTAGCTGACCGGCGGGCGGTGGTCGCGCCGCTCGATCATGGTAAACAGCAGATCGGCATAGGTATCGCCCTGGGGCGCGTGCAGAACCATGTGCAGATCGCGCATGCCGGTCGCCACGCGCATCGCGCCGACATGTGGCGGGCCTTCATATGTCCAGACGGCGAGCTTCATGACGGACCCCCCGGGGGCGCTTCGCCCCCCGGACCCCCAGAGGATATTTTTGCAAAGATGAATGAGCGGGTCATTCTGCTGCCTCCATCCGGTTGGGATGGCTGGACCTGAGGATCTCGCGGCGGCGCAGCGGACGCGCGAAGAGCGCGGCCAGATCGCCGGCCTGTTCGTAGAAATGCACGGGCGTGAAGACCAGCTCGATGGCCCATTTGGTGGCCAGCCCCTCGGCCTCGAGCGGGTTGGCGAGGCCCAGACCGCAGATCGTCAGATCGGGGCGCGTAGCGCGCACGCGGTCAAGCTGCAGATCGACATCCTGGCCTTCGGATATGGTGGGGCCCCTGGCGATCAGCTCCAGTTCAGGGCGGTGGAGTTCGGCATGGAGGAACGGGGTCGAGATCTCGACGGCCTGCATGCCGCATTCGCGGGTCAGGAAACGGGCCAGCGGAATCTCAAGCTGGCTGTCGGGCATGAAGAAGACGCGCTTGCCCTGCAATGTGGCCGCCGCCGCGGCAATGGCCTTTTCTGCGCGGGCGCGGGGGGCGGCGACGACTGCATCGACCTTGTCGGGGCCGATGCCGAATTCGGCCGCCACGGCCTTGAGCCAGAGGGTCGTGCCCTCGGCGCCGAAGGGGAACGGCGCGGCAATGCGCTGCGCGCCGCGGCGTTGCAGCGCCGCATGCGTGTCGCCCAGAAAGGGCTGGGTAAGCGCATAGCGCGTATTGGGGCCGATTGCCGCGTCAAGCTCGGCGCGTTTGGCGGGCAGGCAGCGCACCGGTCCGACGCCGATCTGTTCCAGCAGCGCCAGCGCCTGATCCTCGACCACATCGGGCAGGGCGCCGACCATCAGCAATTCGCGCGCCTCGGTTCCGGGCAGAGCCGGAACCATCGAGGCCAGGCAGGCATCCTCGCCTTCGGTAAAGGTCGTCTCGATGCCGGAGCCCGAGTAATTCAGCACGCGCACGCGTGGGGCGTGAACCTCGCTCAGCCGTTCGGCGGCGCGCGACAGGTCGAGCTTGATGACTTCGGACGGGCAGGAGCCGACGAGAAACAGCTGCCGGATATCGGGGCGCCGTTCCAGGAGGCGCGCAACCTCGCGGTCCAGTTCGGCATTGGCATCGGCCATGCCGGCAAGATCCTTTTCCTCCAGGATCGCGGTGCCGAAGCGCGGTTCGGCAAAGATCATGACGCCTGCCGCCGATTGCAGCAGATGCGCGCAGGTGCGCGAGCCCACGACCAGAAAGAACGCATCCTGCATCTTGCGATGCAGCCAGATGATGCCGGTCAGCCCGCAGAACACCTCGCGCTGGCCGCGTTCGCGCAGCACGGGTGTGTCGGTGCAGCCGGATGTCGGTTGGATGCTCATGCGGTCACTCCTTCCTCGTTGGCGTCGGCGCTGAGCCGGGCCAGGCGGAGCTTCCAGACGAACTGGACCGCATTGATCACATAGATCGCATAGGCCACCAGCGCGAGGATCATCAGCTGTTCGGGGGTCATGAAGCCGCCGAACAGGGCGGCCAGATACAGCGTGTGCAGCGCGATCACGGCAAAGCTGACGACATCTTCCCAGAAGAAGGCCTCCGCCAGCAGATACTGGCCGAAAACCTCTTTTTCCCAGATCGCGCCCGTCACCATGATCGCATAGAGCGCCAGGGTCTTGAGAAGCACCGAGACCGTGGCGGCGACATAGCCCTCGCCTGTCATCAGAAAGCGCACCACCAGTACTGCCGAGATCAGGCAGATCACCAGTTGCACTGGCGCCAGAATGCCCTGCACCAATGTCCAGCGAGAGCTGTCGCGGATGCGGCGCTGTTCCGGCGTGTAAAGCGGTTTGGTGATCGTTCTGCCCATGCGGCAGCCCCCAGTTTTCGATTCCCAATGAAATCTTAGCGCCACGTCCGACAAAGTGTCAATTATAATTTACACCAAGAAGTGTCGGGCCAAAGCGGCAACGCCTTGGTGCGCTGGTCGCACTGGTAGGCAAAAGCCCTTCAATTATTGGTTTTGTCGGGATACGGGGGTTTTGGCGGCATGCCTTCCGGGGCGATGTGTAAGTTTCTTTTGACAATGAGTGTCTTTCCTGCGACCGTGTAGACAGTGGTGTGCACGCACGTGAGTCGCTGGGCATGTCACCTGCGGCGCGGTTCGGAGAACTGAGGGACGTGATGGATAGCTTGAGCCCCATAACGAGCGAGTTTCAACGACCGACAGAGGCTGCGCTGCGCAAGCTTGCACTGCGTTGCGTGTCAGAGCTGACGCGGTCGCACCGTATCGAGCACGGCCCCGCGCGCGAAGAGTTTCTGGACATGTTGATCCGTCACGCCATGACCGGCGAGCGTGGGGTGCTGACGGAATTCTATGACGCGATACGCCGTGCCGGCGTGTCGGCCGAACAGGTCGTGGATATCTATCTGGCGGCGGCAATCGGGCGAATCGGGACCGCATGGCACGAAAGCGAAATCGACATTCTGCAGGCATCCATCGCGGTGTCGCGGCTTCAGGCGCTGTTGCGCGAATTGGGTGACGCCTGGTTTGCAGACAGAACATGCGGGGCCGTGGGGCAGTGCGTCCTGCTGGTTCTGCCGATGGGAGAGCAGCATTGCTTCGGTACGATGGTCGCGGCGAACCAGTTGCGGCGTATGGGTGTCTCGGTCAAGATTTCGTTGGCGATAGATTCGCAGAAATTGGTCAAAACCCTGCGTGAACGGCGATATGAAGCTGTTTTTGTTTCCTCTGCGAACAGATCAAGCCTTGCGTCTTGCGCCGAATTGGTAAACACCATCCGCCAGAATTTCGGACGCCGACTGAACGTGGTGTGTGGCGGTGGTATCGTCGCAGAAATGGGGCAGCAGATGAGCTCTCGCGCTCTGGCGGAGCGGCTTGGGGCGGATCTGGCAACGGCCGACATTTCCGAAGCGCTCGCCTTTATCGCTGATCATGGTGGGCAAGTCGCCGCGGAGTGATCCGAAGATCCAATTGAGCGTGCGGCCGCCGTCGAGTCGCGAGAAGGAGCGGGCTGAGCGTGTCTAATGATGGGATCAATATCCACTTGCAGGGGGCGCAACCCATATTGCAGGATCCGGTGGTCTCTTCGGTTATCACCACGCTGTCGGACGTATCCCTGACGCTTGATGCGGATCAATGCGTCAGCATTGCCGTTGCGCGCCCCTCCTCACCGTTATCAAGCATTGTCGATGGCTGGGTCGGGCGCCCTTTTGCCGAGTTGCTGGAGGGGGAATCGGTCCAGCAGTTCGAGCAACGCGTGGGCGAATTGACCGAACGCGCGCAGCAAGGGGAAGAGACGCCGTCGCGCTGGGTTGAACTGGAACACCGCAATGCTTCGGGCGAATCGGTGCCGGTGCGCTATGCGATGCACTGGTTTCCCGCGCGCAACGAAATCCTGATGCTGGGGCAGGACCAGCGCATGGTGATCGAGATGCAGCAGCAATTGCTGAATGCGCAGATCGCTCTGGAGCAGGATTACGAGACGCGGCGCGAACTGGACACGCGCTATCGCCTGCTGATGGATTTCACCTCGGACGCGGTGGCGCTGGTCTCGGCCGGAACGGGCCGCGTGGTGGATGCAAACCATAATGCCGCATCGCTTCTGGGCGTGCAGCGTGGCGCGCTGATCGGCACGTCCTTTCCTGATCGATTCGTCACCCGCGACAAGCTGGGGCTGATTGCTGAACTGACGCGCCATATCGCGCTCGAGACGCCCGAACCCATCGATGTCGAGGTCAAGGGCAGCCAGTCGCGGCTGTTGTTGACCTCGAAACTGTTCCGCGCGGCGGGTGAGCAGTTGATTTTCGTGCGCATGGTTGACCCGGAATTCGGCGCGATATCCGACGGCCGGCTGATCGCGAATCTGCGGCAACTGTTTTATCGCGCGCCAGATGCGATTGTTTTCGCGGATCGCGATGGCCGGATTGTCGATGCGAATGAGACCTTTCTGAACCTCACCGACATGCCCAGCATCAAGGAATTGCGCGGGATCAGCATGGCGGAGTTCCTGGCCCGCAGCACGGTCGATCTGAAAGTGCTGATCGACAATGCGCAGCGCAGCGGGCAGGTGCGGTTCTATTCGACCAAGCTCAAGACAGGGTTTGACGCCCAGATCGCGGTCGAGATTTCGGCGACATGGCTGGATGAGCGGATCGAGCCGATGTTGGCGTTGGTCATTCGGAATGCCTCGACCACGACCGCTCAGCGATCCGAAGCCAGCCCGACCGATTCCGACATGCGCGGCGTGATGGAGCTTGTCGGCTCGTCAACGCTGAAGGAAATCGTGGCCGATACGACGAATGTGATCGAGAAGATCTGCATCGAAACCGCGATCGAGTTGACCCGGAACAACCGCGTGGCCGCCGCCGAGATGCTGGGCCTGTCGCGCCAGTCGCTCTATGTGAAGCTGCGCAAATACGGAATTCTGTCGCGCGACGAGGAATGATCGCGGGCGATTGATCCAAGTCAATTACGCCTGACAGTCAACATGTCAATCTAGCCTTACACAAAGCGGAGGTTGGCATGCGCATCGTCTTCATTCACCCGAATTATCATTCCGGCGGCGCCGAGATCGCCGGAAGCTGGCCGCCCGCCTGGGTCGCCTATCTGACCGGGGCGCTGAAAGCGGCGGGTTTCGACGATATCCATTTCATCGACGCGATGACCAATCATGTCGATGATGATACTCTCCGCGCCCGGCTGGCAGAGTTGAAGCCGGATGTCGTCGGCACCACGGCGATCACCCCCTCGATCTATGTCGCCGAAGAGGTGCTGAAGATCGCGCGAGAGGTTGCGCCCGATTGTGTGACCGTGCTGGGCGGTGTGCATGCGACCTTCATGTTCCGGCAGGTCCTGACCGAGGCCCCCTGGATCGACACCATCGTGCGCGGCGAGGGCGAGGAAATCGTTGTCGAACTGATGACCGCCATTTCCGAGGGCCGCTGGCCCGAGGACCGGCGCAAGATCCACGGCCTCGCCTTTATCGACGGCGATGAGATCAAGGCCACGCAAGCGGCCTCGACCGTCAAGAACCTGGACGGGATCACCCCGGACTGGTCGATCCTGGAATGGGACAAATACATCTATGTGCCGCTGAACCGGCGCGTGGCGATCCCCAATATGGCGCGCGGCTGTCCTTTCACCTGCAGTTTCTGCAGCCAGTGGAAATTCTGGCGCGACTACCGTGTACGCGACCCGAAAAAGGTCGTGGACGAGATCGAGGACCTGGTCGAGAACCACGGCGTCGGCTTTTTCATCCTCGCCGATGAGGAACCCACCATAAACCGCAAGAAATTCATCGAATTCTGCGAGGAACTGATCGCCCGCGACCTGCCGCGCCGGATTCAATGGGGCA
>PWWF01000139.1 GCA_003561595.1 Paracoccaceae bacterium
CTGACGCGCAGCCCGTCATCCATTCCGGACCGGAGAAAATACAGACGCGGAAGGGGCGCGCCCCTTCCGCGTTTTTCGTTTGGCACCAAAGCGTTTCTGATAATGCGCAGGCCAGCCCGCAGCCCGGCCCCGCTACCGCAGCCTGTGCCCCGTCGTCTTGTCGAACAGGAACATGTCTTTCGGATCGACATGCAGCGCGATATCGGCACCCGAACGCTCCACATGGCTGCCTTTGGTCTCGATCACCAGCTTGGGGTTCTGTTCATGCGCGCAGTGGATATAGGACACGCCGCCCAGCGCCTCGGTCATCTCGACCCGGTGGGTCGCGCCGGGCTGGACATGGATATCCTGCGGCCGGAACCCCGCCACCAGATCGCTGACATGGCCCGGCGCGCGGCACGGGATCACATCGGGACCAAGGGCGGGCGCGACAATGCCCCCTTCGACCGGCTGCGCGGATATCAGATTCATCGCGGGTGAGCCGATGAAGCCCGCCACGAACAGATTGTCCGGGTCGCGATACAGGTCCAGCGGCGCGCCCACCTGTTCGACCCGGCCCCCGCGCAGCACCACGATCTTGTCCGCGAGGGTCATCGCCTCGACCTGATCATGGGTCACATAGATCATCGTCGCCCCGATCTCGCGATGCAGCCGCGCAATCTCGACCCGCATCTCGACACGCAACTCGGCATCGAGGTTCGACAGCGGTTCGTCGAACAGAAACACCTCTGGCCCACGCACGATGGCCCGCCCGATGGCCACGCGCTGGCGCTGCCCGCCTGACAGCGCCTTGGGCTTGCGCGTCAGATACTCGTTGAGCCGCAGGATATCGGCGGCGCGGCCAACCTTTTCGCGGATCTCGGCCTTGGGGTGGCCGTTCATCTTCAGCCCGAAGCCCATATTCTCGGCCACGGACATATGCGGGTAAAGCGCATAGGTCTGGAACACCATCGCCACCCCGCGCTGCGCCGGGTCCAGCCTTGTCACATCGCGTGTGCCAATGTTGATGGCCCCGTCCGAGGTTTCCTCCAGCCCTGCGATCATGCGCAGCAATGTGGATTTGCCGCAGCCTGACGGGCCGACAAAGACGCAGAACTCGCCCGGTTCCACCGCCAGATCGATCCCGTGGATGACCTGCGTTTCGCCGTATTTCTTGATGACATTCTGCAGCGTGACGCCTGACATGTTCTAGGCCCTCTTTCGGATGGCGGGGGCGCTGTCTTCGGGAAAGCGCCAGTTTTCGGTCTCTGCACTGATGGTCTGCGCAATCGCGCGCATCTCCGGCACCAGCCCTTCCAGCGCATCAAGCGAGCTGCGCGCCGTGGTCGAGGTGATCGACAGCGCCCCCAGGACCCCGCCGCCCGAGGTCAGGATCGGGACCGCGACGCAGATGATGCCGGGTTCATGTTCCTCATCGTCAAAGGCAAACCCACGGCTGCGCACCTGCGCCAGCTCAGTCTGCATCGCCTCGGGCGAGGTGATGGTCCGGGGCGTGAATCTGTGCCAGCTTTGCTGCGCCAGGATCGCAGGCAGGGTCGCGGCCGGCAGATGCGCCAGCATCGCCTTGCCGACGCCCGTGCAATAGGCGGGGCCGACCTTGCCCGCCTGGCTGAACATCGCCACCGGGTCGCGCGCGCTGCGCTTGTCGACATAGAGAACCTGTGCATGGTCAAGCTGCGCCAGATGGACAGTTTCACCCACCTCTGCCGACAGCCGGTCCAGATGCGGGCGCGCGATGGGCGCGAGCGAGCTTTGCTGCCAGGCGACATGCGCCAGCCGCACCAGCCGCATTCCCATCGTATAGTGCCCGCCCTCGGGGTCATGGGCCAGCATTCCCTGCCGGACCAGCGTTTGCAGCAGACGATAGAGCGTGGCCTTGGGGTAATCGCTGGCCTCCATCAGGTCGGAAAACCGCACCGGGCGGCCAAACCCGGCGACAAGGTCCAGCACCTCCAGCGCCTTGGCAACCGTGCCATCTGCAGCGGAACGCGCGGCCATCCGTCCTCCCAAACGCTGTTCGCAAACCAAGTCTTGACAAAGCGTAGCGAGTCGCGCCATCGTTTTCAATATGTAAAAACAAGTTTCAAATAGTGAAACCTGCAAGGGAGGAAAACATGCAGTTCACAATCAAGGGCGCGGCCGCCGCGCTTGCCCTGACGACCATGCTGGCCGGTCCCGCCAGCGCCGAGCTGACGGGCGATCTGCGCATCTTCTTCAACGACCAGAACCCTGCGCCGCGTGCCGCGATGGAGGGCATGGTCGAGCGCTTTCAGGACATGCATCCCGATCTGAATATCGAGCTGACCCTGATCGACCGCGAGGCCAACAAGACCCAGATCCGCAACTACCTGACCGCCAATGCGCCCGATGTGAACGGCTGGTATGCGGGAAACCGGATGCGTCCTTACGTCAATGCGGGGCTATTCGAGGATGTGTCCGATCTGTGGGAGGGCGAGATGGGCGAGGCGCTGGCCTCGACAAAGCCCGCGCTGACCCTCGACGGGCGGCAATGGGGCGTGCCCTATACCTATTACCAGTGGGGCATCTACTACCGCTCGGACATCTATGACGAACTGGGCCTGACACCCGCCACGACATGGGAAGAGGAACTGGCCAATTGTCAGGCGATCCTTGATTCCGGGCGCAAATGCTACACGATCGGCACGCGCTTTCTGTGGACTGCGGGCGGCTGGTTCGACTATCTGAACCTGCGCACCCATGGCTATGACTTCCACATGGCGCTGACCGCGAATGAAATCCCCTGGACCGATGACCGCGTGCGCGAGACATTCGCCAACTGGCGCGAGCTGATCGACATGGGCGCGTTCATCGACAACCACACGGCCTATACCTGGCAGGAAGCGCAGCCCTATTTCGTCAATGGCGAAGCGGCGGCCTATCTGATGGGGAATTTCCTGGTCGAGCCGCTGCGCGATGCGGGTATGACTGATGATCAGGTGGGCTTCTACCAGTTCCCGGAAATCACCCCCGGCATTCCGATGGCCGAAGATGCGCCCACGGATACATTGCACATCCCTGCACAGGCCCAGAACAAGGAAGCCGCGCGCGAATTCCTGCTCTATATCGCCAGCGCCGAGAACCAGACCATCGCCAATGAGGTGCTGGGGCAACTGCCGATCAACAGCAACGCCGAAGTCGCTGATGACAAGTTCATTCAGGCCGGGTTCGAGATGCTGTCCAATGCGACTGGCGGGATCGCGCAGTTCTTCGACCGCGATGCCGATGCCGAAATGGCATCCGCAGGGATGGAAGGGTTTCAGGAATTCATGGTGATGCCTGACAATCTGGATGCGATCCTTGACCGTCTGGAACGTGTGCGCCAGCGCATGCTGGACGAAGAATAAGGGGTTCCTCCCGGCGCCGGGGCGGTCTGCGGGCTGTGCCCCGGCGTATTTTACTGACATCAAGCAGGCAGACCCGCCATGGCCGCACCCATCACCTCTGAACCGCCCGCGCCGCCGCCGCGCGGCTGGTGGCGCAGCAGACAGATGCGTCTCGCACCCTGGCTGTTTCTTGCCCCCGGCATCGCCTTTTTCGCGCTCTATGTGATCCTGCCGATCTTTCAGAGCTTTCATATCAGCCTCTATCGCTGGGACGGGCTGGGCGAGGCGCGTTATATCGGGATGCAAAACTATGAGCGGCTGTTCGATGACCCGGCCTTCTACACCTCGCTGTGGAACAATGTCCGCTGGCTGCTGCTCTATCTGCTGGCGATCCCCGGCGGGTTGTTCATCGCGCTTTTCCTGAACCAGCAGGTGCGCGGCATCCGGCTTTACAAATCGCTGTTCTTCTTTCCTTTCGTTATCTCTCAGGTCGTGGTCGGGCTGGTCTTTGCGTGGTTCTACAACCCGTCCATCGGGCTGTTGAACCCCATCCTCGGCATGTTCGGCGCGGGGCCCGTGAATATCCTCGGCAACCCCAGCACGGTCACCTATGGCATCATCGTCGCCGGTCTGTGGCCGCAGGTCGCCTATTGCATGATCCTGTATCTGACCGGCCTGAACGCGGTCGATCCCGAACAGGTCGAGGCTGCGCGCCTGGACGGGGCCAAAGGCTGGAAAATGCTGTGGTATGTCATTCTGCCGCAACTGCGCCCCGCGACCTTTATCGCCGTGGTCGTGACCGTGATCGGCGCATTGCGCAGCTTCGACATGGTGTCGGTCATGACCAGTGGCGGGCCTTTCGGGTCAAGCCGCGTGCTGGCCTATTACATGTTCGAGGTGTCGCTGTCCGAATACGGCTTCCGCATGGGCTATGGCGCGGCGATTGCGGTGATCCTGTTCCTGATCATGCTGGTCTATATCGCCTTCTTCCTGTGGCGCATGTGGCGCGAAGAGCGGGGTGTGTGATGGGCTGGCGCGAGGATGCGAATGCGATCTGTGCCGCCCTGCCGGGCGCCACCCTCTCGGACCCGTGGGGTGGCGGGCATGATTGCTGGAAGGTGGGTGGCAAGATGTTCGCCGTGCAAGGGGTAGAACCGGGCTGCTCGGTCAAATGCCCCGATATCGAGACGGCCGAGATGCTGCGCGAGACGACCGCCGCGATCCGCGCGCCCTATGTCCACCGCTCCTGGGTCAAGCTGCCCGAGGGCTCCGAGATGGGCGAGGTCGCGCATCGTATCCATGTGTCCTATTCGGTGATCCGCCGGGCACTTCCCAGGAAAACGCAGGCCAGCCTGCCCGAATGGGAGGGACGCTGACATGTTCCCCACCCCTGTCGAACGCCGCTCGACTGCGGTGCAGGCGACCTACAAGGCGCTTTTGCCGCTGGCGCTGATCCTGTGGTTGCTGCCGCTTCTTATGGTGGCGCTGTTCTCGGTCAAGCCCGATGCCGATTTCACCCAAGGCAACCTGTGGGGCCTGCCCTCCAGCTTCGCGGGGTTCGAGAATTACACCCGCGTCTTTACCGACAGCGCCATGCCGCGCTACCTGCTGAATTCGGTCTTCATCACGGTGCCCACGGTCATCGGGGCCGTGGCGCTCTCGTGCATGACGGGTTTTGCGCTGGGGGTGTACCGGTTTCGCGGCAATATCTGGATCTTCTTCATGTTCGTGGCGGGCAATTTCGTGCCCTTCCAGATCCTGATGGTGCCGGTGCGCGACCTGACGCTGAGCCTGGGGCTGTATGACACGCGCATGGGGCTGGTGCTGTTCCACATCGCATTCCAGACCGGGTTCTGCACGCTCTTCATGCGCAATTTCATCCGCGCCCTGCCGCGTGAGTTGATCGAGGCCGCGCGCGTTGAGGGCGTGAGCGAGATCCGCATCTTCTGGTATATCGTGCTGCCCCTGATGCGGCCTGCCATCGCGGCGCTGTCGGTCCTGATCTTCACCTTCATCTGGAATGATTACTTCTGGGCCGTGGTGCTGACCCAAGGGGTGGAATCGCAACCTGTCACCGCCGGGATCACGGCCTTCAACAGCCAGTTCCGCGCTGCCTATCACATGATGAGCGCAGGCAGCATCATTGCCGCCCTGCCACCCGTGATGATGTTCTTCCTGATGCAGAAGCATTTCATCGCGGGCCTGACACTCGGAGCCGTAAAATGACGAAAATCGCCTTTATCGGGGCGGGATCGACCGTCTTCATGAAAAACCTGATCGGCGATGCGCTGCTGCGCCCCGCCCTGTCGGACGCCCAGATAGCGCTGATGGATATCGATACCGAACGGCTGGAGGACTCGGCGCTGGTTGCGCGCAAGCTTGTGGCGTCGCTTGGTACCGGTGCCAGCGTCAGCGCCACGACCGACCAGCGCGCCGCGCTCGATGGTGCGGATTTCGTGATCACAGCCTTTCAGATCGGCGGCTACAAGCCCTGCACGGTGACGGATTTCGAGATCCCGAAAGCCTATGGTTTGCGCCAGACCATCGCCGACACGCTGGGCGTGGGTGGCATCATGCGGGGCCTTCGCACGGTCCCGCATCTGTGGCGGCTGGCGCAGGACATGCGCGCGCTCTGTCCCGATGCGCTGATGCTCAACTACGTCAACCCCATGGCGATCAACACCTGGGCGCTGAGCGCCCGCTACCCCGACATCCGGCAGGTGGGGCTATGCCATTCGGTGCAGGGGACAGTGGCGGAACTGGCCCGCGATCTGGGGCTGGACCCGGCCGATCTGCGCTACCGCGCGGCGGGCATCAATCACATGGCGTTTTACCTGAGCCTTGAGGCGCGCGAGGGCGAAGGCTGGCGCGACCTCTACCCCGCCCTGCGCGACGGCTACCGCGCGGGGCGAATCCCCCTCGAGAGTGACTGGAACCCCCGCTGCCCCAACCTCGTCCGATATGAGGTGATGGAGTATTTCGGGGCCTTCGTCACCGAATCCTCGGAACATTTCGCCGAATATGTGCCGTGGTTCATCAAATCTCACCGCCCCGACCTGATCGAGCGCTTCCGCATCCCGCTTGACGAATACCCCAAGCGCTGCGAGGAACAGATCGCGGCCTGGGCGGCGCAAGCCACAGCACTGAAATCCGCCCCCCGCATCGACCACACGGCGTCGAACGAATATGCGGCCACCATCATGGACAGTATGATCACAGGCACCCCATCCGTCATCTATGGCAACATCGCCAATCACGGCTACATCCCGCAACTGCCCCATGGCGCGGCGGTCGAGGTGCCGCCCCTCGTCGATGCCAATGGCTTGCAACCCACTGTGGTCGATGACCTGCCGCCGCATCTGATCGCACTCATGCGCACCAATCTGAACGTGCAGGAACTGACCGTACAGGCGCTGCTGACGGAAAACCGCGAGCATATCTACCACGCGGCCATGCTCGATCCGCACACAAGCGCCGA
>PWWF01000423.1 GCA_003561595.1 Paracoccaceae bacterium
CATGGCCCCGAAGATGGCAACTGGCGCGCCGTGGTCGCCATCACACGCGGGGGGCTGGCCCCTGCCATGATTATCTCGCGCGAGCTGGATATCCGCGTGGTCGACACGATCAGCGTCAAATCCTATGACTGGCAGAAACAGACCGATGCCGTGGTGCTGAAATCCCCGCAGGCCGATCTGATGGGCGATGACGGCGCGGGGGTACTGATCATCGATGATCTGGTCGATACCGGCAAGACGCTGGAACTGGTGCGCAAGATGTATCCCAAGGCGCATTTCGCCACCGTCTATGCCAAGCCCAAGGGCCGCGACATGGTCGACAGCTTCATCACCGAGGTCAGCCAGGACACATGGATCTTCTTTCCCTGGGACATGGCCCTGCAATATGTCGAGCCTTATCGCGGCCGCTGACCTGCCCCCGGCGACCTTCCTTTTCATCTTTGCCCAAATATCCCGGGGGGAGCGAAGCGGGGGGCAGCGCCCCCAAACCCCGCCAGCGCCGCTCAAAACCCGTCAGCAATGGCGCGGAACATCGCAAGATTACCCGCCCCCACACCCGGCGCGCGAAACTGCCTGTGCGCCGCATTGACCGCGATCACCACATCGCGCGCGCTGTCGATATAGACATATTGCCCGTAGATGCCGCGTGCCAGCACCTCGCCCGGCCCCGCGCCCTGCGGCACCCACCATTGATAGCCATACAGCGCCCCGCCCGGGGCCTGCGGGCGGGTTGACTCCGCCACCCAATCCGCGGGCACAAGCTGGCGGCCCTGCCATTGGCCGCCCTGCGCGACCAGCAGGCCCAGCCGCGCGAAATCGCGCGTGGACAGGTTCAGCCCACCCAGCACAAAGGCCACGCCATGCCCGTCAATCAGGTAATAGGGCGCGCGCTCCAACCCCATGGGCGCGAACAACCGCTCTTGCAGCAAGCCGGGGACCGACCGCCCCGTCGCCGCGCGGATCACCATGCCCAGCACATGCGTGTCGATCGACACATATTGCCAGACAACGCCGGGATCAGCGGCGCGCGTGTCCTGCGCGGCGGCAAAATCATCCATCGACCGCCCCAGCGCCAGCACGCGGCCCATGCGGTTGATGTCGGAATGGTAATCCAGATAATCCTCGTTGAACGCGATGCCCGAGGACATGGTCAGCACATCGCGGATACGCACCCCGTCATAGGCCGAGCCGCGCAGCGCGGGCACCGCATCACGCACCAGCGAGTCGAGGCCGGGCACCGCGCCCTCTTCCAGCAAGATACCGTAGAGCAGCGACAGCGCACTTTTCGCCACTGACCACGATATGCGCAGATCCTCTGCGCGTGTGCCCAGCAGATAGTCCTCGGCCACGATCTGCCCGTCCTGCAGCACCACATAGGCCGTGACATTGCGTGCTGCCAACCAGTCGTCAAAGCCCGGCGGCAGTTCGGCGGGTGGCCCCTGCGGCAAGGGCGCGGCCGTGCCGGCTGCCATCTCGCGCGTCAGGAACATCCGGTCCATGGACGAGAAATTCGCGACGATGCGGTCCTCGGCAAACAGGCTGTTCACGGCGATCAGGCGCAGGATTTCGTCGCGCTTCCACAGCCCGGCTGCCAGCGCCAGAACCACCAGCACCAGCGCGCCGCGCAAGCCCCATCTCAGCACAGCGCGCATCAAGGTATCAGCGCCCCAGCTTTGCCGCGACCAGCGCGCGGGCCTGCGCCACGGCCTCGGGAATGCTGAGCGTGCTGGTATCGATCACCACAGCGTCCTCCGCCGCGCAAAGCGGCGCATCCGCGCGGCCCTGATCGCGCGCATCGCGGTCGCGCACCTGCGCCAGAACCTCGTCATAGGTGCTTGCGCCCGCTTCCTTCCAGCGGCGTTCGGCACGCACCTCGGGGCTGGCGGTGACGAACAGTTTCACCTCGGCCTGTGGGCAGATCACGGTGCCGATATCGCGCCCGTCCAGCACGGCGCCCCCCTCGCGCCGGGCAAAGCTGCGCTGGAACTCGGTCAGTGCCGCGCGCACCGCCGCGATGGCCGCCACGCGCGATGCTGCCTCACCGGCCTGCAGGCTGCGCAGATCGTCGCGCGCCAGATCCTCGGGCACCAGCGCCTGTGCCGTGGCAACCGGGTCGCCCCCCTTCACCGCCACGGCGCGATACAAAAGCCCCGTATCCAGATGCGCCAGCCCGAATTCCTGCGCCAGCGCACGGCTGATCGTCCCCTTGCCAGAGGCCGCTGGCCCGTCAATCGCGACTGTGAACTGCATTCCCTGCCTTGTCCTTGTGCCTGTGTGTTCTGATCTCGCAGTGGTAAAGCAATTTTTCAGCATTGGCGATGCAATCTGCATGCACACGCGCTATATCGGAACGGGGAATCACGGCTCGGGGGCACGCGCCATGCGCAGGACCAGAATCGCATCGCTTCTGCTGGCCGGGCTGGTTGTGGGGGCCATGGCGCTGCCCGCGCAGGCGGGGCAGCGCGGGCTGGCCTTTGCGGTCACAGGCGGTATTTCCTACAGCCCCAGTTATTTCGGCTCTGACAGTTCGGAATTCGGCCCCACGGGGCGGTTCAGCTTTCACGGGCTGCGCTTTGGCGGGTTCGATTTCGGCGAACGGGAGCGCACGGCCTTTGACGGCCCGGTCGAGTTTGCACCCGGCTTCGGCTTGCGCGGCGCATTGCGCTACATTCCCGAACGCGATGCGATCTTCGGCATCGATTCGGTCAATCAATCGCTCGAACTGGGCGCGGGGCTGCATTTCACCGAAACGAACTGGCAGGTCTATACCGATCTGCGCTATGGCGCGATCGGGCATGAGGGGATCGCGGGCGAGGCTGGCGCGAACCTCTTCTATCGCGGCGAGAGCGGGCTGGTGCTGCATGCCGGGCCGCGCGTCGCCTTTGGCAACAGCCGCTTCAACCAGACCTATTTCGGTGTGCCGGACGGGGCCGATCTGCCAGCCTATAACGCAGGCAGCGGCATCATCTCTGCGGGCGTGGAAATCGGGGCCTATCAGGCGCTGTCGAATGACTGGGCCGTGACGGGTGCCCTGCGCTATGACCGGCTGCGCGGGGATGCGGGCAATTCGCCCATCGTGCGCGAAGGGCAGCGCGGCCAGTTCGGGGCCGAAATCGGGTTGCAGCGGCATTTCAACCTGCGCTTCTAGCGCGGTTTCAGCTGACACAGGCATGGCAGAGAAGGATTGCGCCGGGCATGGTATTCGGTCGGCGGGCGCGCTAGGTCTTGGCAAACACCAACATAGCTGGAGTGACCATGTCCCTGCACCACACCCCCGAAATCCTGCCCCATGATCTGGACCTGATTGCCAGCCATGAAGGGCGTATCGCCGTCTTTGCCGACCCCGATGCCCCGCTGCCGGCGCCCACGCGCCGGGCCGACCGGCTGATGCGCGGCGCACTCAGCCGCGCCATGCAGGGTGAGGCATTCGGCAAGCTGCGCCCGGGCGACGGGCTGGTGCTGCACTACCCCGCTGGCCTGCAGGCCGAGGCGCTGCACCTGATCCGCCTGCCCCGCAAGGCGGACGCGCCCGCGCTGCGCCGCGCAGGCACCACGCTGGGGCGCGCGCAGACCACATCGGCCTTGCTGATCTGCGCTGATACGCAACCTGTCGCGCCGATCCTGCAAGCGGCGCTGCTGCGCGCCTATCAGTACGAGGCGCAGAAATCCGACCCCAAGCCCGGTTTTGGCCCCATCCGCGTGATGACCCGCCAGCCAGAGCGCGCGCAGGAAGCGATGCAGTCGGTGATGGCCCGCGTCGCGGGCGTGCATATGACCCGTGATCTGGTCAATGCGCCCGCCAACATCCTGACCACCGAGAGTTTCGCCACGCAGATCGAGGGGCTGGGCGAATTGGGCCTGAAGATCGAGATCCTCGATGAGGCCGCGCTGGAGGCGGCTGGCCTGCGCGCCCTGCTTGCGGTCGGTCAGGGCTCGGACTCGCCCTCGAAACTCGCGATCCTGCACTGGCAGGGGGCCGAGGGTGCGCCGCTTGCCGTGATCGGCAAGGGGGTGATGTTCGACACGGGCGGCGTGTCGCTCAAACCCGCCGCCGGGATGGAGGACATGACCATGGATATGGGCGGCGCGGCGGTCACTGTGGGGCTGATGCGCACGCTGGCGATGCGGCAGGCAAAGGCCAATGTCGTGGGGCTGGTCGGGCTGGTCGAGAACATGCCCGATGCGCGCGCGCAGCGGCCCGGCGATGTCGTCCGTTCGATGAAGGGCGAGATGATCGAGGTCATCAACACCGATGCCGAGGGGCGGCTGGTGCTGGCCGATGTGCTCTGGTACGCGCAGGACCGGTTCAAGCCTGCCGCCATGATTGATCTGGCCACGCTGACCGGGGCCATCATCATCGCGCTGGGGCATGAGAAAGCCGGGGTCTTCGCCAATGACGACGCGCTGGCAGGCGCGTTCCTGAAAGCAGCCGAACAGGTCGGCGAAGGGGCCTGGCGCATGCCGTTGGACGCGGCTTATGAAAAGCAGATCAAATCGCGCATTGCCGATATCAAGAACACGGGCGGGCGGCCTGCCGGGTCGATCACCGCGGCGCAGTTCCTGCAGCATTTCGTCCCCGAGGGGATGCCCTGGATGCATCTGGATATTGCAGGCGTCGCGCTGACCAAGGCCGAGAGCGCGCATGCACCCAAAGGGGCGTCGGGCTGGGGGGTGCTGGCGCTGGATGCGCTGATCGCCAAGCGGTTCGAGGAGGGCTGAGGCCACGCATGGGCAAGGCGCTGTTCTATCACCTGACGCAGAACCCGCTGGAGGTGACGGCGCGCATATTGCTTTCGCGCGCGCTGGCGCAGGGCATGCGGGTGATGGTGCGCGGGCGCGCGCCTGCGCGCCTGGCCGCGCTGGATGCGGCGCTGTGGCAGGGCGACAAGGCAGGGTTTCTGCCGCACGGGCTGTCAGGCGGGCCGCATGACGCCGATCAGCCCGTGCTGCTGGGCACCGGGCACGACGCGCCCAATGGCGCAAGCATCGTCATGGCCATCGACCGGGCCGAGGCAGACCCCACTGAGGTGGCCGCGCTGGAGCGGTTGTGGATACTGTTCGACGGGGCCGACGCAGAGGCTTTGGCCCATGCCCGCACGCAATGGAAAGCGATGGTGGCCGCCGGGGTGCAGGCAGAATACTGGTCCGAAGACAGCGGGCGCTGGACCTGCAAGGCGCAATCAGGCGGAGAGTAGCGCCCGCGCACAGCCGCTGTGATCTGATGCGGAATGGACCTGCGCCACCCATCCGCCCTATCTGCCACCCATCTGCACAAAAGGATGGATCACATGCAAAACGCTTCGCTTCTTCTCGCTGCCCGCATTCTGCTGGGGCTGATCTTTGTCATTGGCGGCTTTGGCAAACTGGGCGATGTCCAGGGCTTTGGAGCCTATATGGCTACGGGCGGGATTCCGGCCATACTGGCCTGGCCCGTCGTACTGTTCGAAATCGTTGCCGGTCTGGCGCTGATGGCGGGGCTGCTGATGCGGCCCGTGACGCTGGCGCTTGCGGCCTTCTGTGTCGTGTCGGGTGCGCTGTATCATTTCGACCCGGCCAACCAGATGGAAATGACGCAATTCTTCAAGAATCTCGGCCTTGCCGGTGGGTATCTGGCGCTGTTCGTCGCTGGCCCCGGCGCCTGGTCGGTGGATGCGAAAGCCGGTCGCGCAACGCCCCTGACAGCCTGACAGGGGCCGCTGCCTGCTGCAGCAGTTCGGCCGGGGGGTCAGCGTTTGCTACCCCGCGATGTCAGAGGATCAAGAAAAACCTGCGCCGCCCGGGGTCCGGGCGGCGCTGTTCTGTCATGGCGCTTGCTCAGGCGGGGGTGCCGCCCCGGGTCGCCAGAAAATCCAGCACCGATTGCGCCGCGCGCAGGCCGGGCGGCGGGCCGCCTTGCCCCAGACGCTCCAGTGTCAGCGCCATGGCGCGACGTTGCTCTGCGCGCGCGGTGTCATCCTCCATGACCCGATGCAGCGCCCCGGCAATCGCGGGCGTGGTGCAGTTGCGGCCCAGGCATTCGGGGATCGCGCGGGTGTCCGACACCAGATTGACCAGTGTCACTGTGTCCAGCCGGATCAGGCGCTCGGCGATCAGGCGCGTCAGCGGGTTCAGGTCATAGGCGATGAGCATGGGCGTATCGCTGGCCGCAAGTTCCAGCGACACCGTGCCCGACGCCGCAAGCGCGCCATGCGCGACCGCAAAGGCCGCGCGCTTCGCGCGCGGATCGTCCACAACCTGCGCCAGGATGCCCCACGCGGCGACCTGCGTGCGCATCAGCGGGGCCTCCGCGGCGACTGTGGGCACAAGAACCGTGTCCTCCGGCGCGAGCACCTGCGCCAGCGCCGCGCCGAAGCGCGGGGCGTGGCGCGTGATCTCGTCCTTGCGAGAGCCGGGCAGCGCGAGGATCACGCGACCGGGCACGCGCGCCCGCAGGGCGGCAATATCGGCCGGATCAGCGGGCGGTTCGGTCACGACCGGGTGGCCCACAAAATCGCAACTCATGCCGGCGGCCTGCATGTAGGGGGGCTCGAACGGCAGCAGGGCCAGGACATGATCGACCAGCGGGGCCATTTTCGCGGCGCGCCCGGGCCGCCAGGCCCAGACCGAGGGCGCAACGTAATGCACGGTGGGCAGGTCCGGGCGGATCGCACGCGCGCGGGCCAGCACGCGCAAGCAGAAATCGGGGCTGTCGATGGTGATGACGACATCGGGGCGCGTGTCTGCAATGGCCTGCGCCGTCTGATGGATGCGGCGGCGCAGCAGCGCGATGCGCGGCAGCACCTCGGCAAG
>PWWF01000259.1 GCA_003561595.1 Paracoccaceae bacterium
ACCCCACAGAATGCGTCGGGCAGGCTGTCTTGGCCGCGCATTTTGTGTATAAGCATAGGCAGGGTGATTTGGCAGGCCCCGAAACCTGACACAAGATCAGGCGGCATTCAGGCGGAGAGTGACAGTATGAGCAGCATTCCCCATCGGTATCTGGCCCTTGGCCTGGTGGCCTCCCTTGGTCTGAGTGCATGCATGGACGGGTCGAACGGCACTGCATCGCGCGAGAATGCGCGTGCGAACATGTCCACCGAGTTCGATGTCGAGGATGAAAGCGTCTTTTCCAAACGCGAGAACGGGCTGTGGGACGGGCGCCCCTCGCTCGGCGGGGTCTGGGTGGCGCATCCCGAGGTGACGGGGCCGGAGCGCGTGATCATCCGCAACACCGAATCCGGGCAGGAAACCATCGGCGCGCTGTTCCGCCGCGAACGCGAGAATCCCGGCCCGCGCTTTCAGGTCTCGGCCGAGGCGGCGAATGCCGTGGGCATTCTGGCCGGCGCGCCCACGATGATCGAGGTCGTGGCGCTGCGCACGCAGGAAGTCGCGCCCGAGCCGGAAGCGGCCGAGGCGCCCGCTGACACTGACGCGCCCCTGACCTCGGATGATGCACGCATCGCCCTGCCCGGCACCGAGGTCGCGCCCGAACCCGAGGCCGAACCCCGGCGCGGCCTGCTCAGCCGCATCTTCGGGCGCCGCCAGCAGCCCGAGCCCGAACCCGAACCCGTCGCCCCGGCAGAGGGCGAGATCGAAACCGCCACGCTGGACGGCGACGCCCCGGCAGAGTCCGACGCGCCGCCGCCCATGCCCAGCCCGATGCAGCAGGACACAGCGCCTGCCGCGTCCGAAAGCACGCTTGATCGTCCGATGATCCAGCTCGGCATCTTCAGCGTCGAGGGCAATGCCAACAATGCCGCCGACATGGCGCGCGAGGCCGGGCTGAGCGCGCGGGTCGTGTCGGGCAGCGCGCAAGGCAATGAGTTCTGGCGCGTCGTCGTCGGCCCGGCAAGTTCAAGCGCAGAGCGCAGCCAGATGCTTGAACGTGTCCAGACCCTCGGGTTTAATGACGCCTATGCCGTGCGGCGCTAACGCGCGCGCGGGCCGTGGGCTACAGCACAGGACGGGAAAACGATGACAGGCCAGTTTCGTCACTCTCTGGGCGGTGTCGCCCTTGCCATGCTGACCGCGCTTGGCACAGGCGCGCAGGCACAGGTCGCGGGGTTCGATTCAGCGGCCCCCTCGATCTATATCCGCGATCTGAGCACAGGCACGGTGCTGATGAACCGGGGCGCGGATGTGCCGCTGCCCCCGGCCTCGATGTCCAAGCTGATGACCCTGCTGATGCTGTTCGAGGCGGTCGAGGACGGGCGCCTGTCGATGGACACGACCTTTGCCGTGTCCGAGCGCGCCTATCGGATGGGCGGCTCGCGCATGTTTCTGGAACCGACCGACCGGCCCACCACCGAAGACCTGATCCGCGGTATCGCCGTGCTGTCGGGCAATGATGCCTCGGTCGTGGCCGCCGAAGGGCTGGCCGGGTCGGAAGAGGCATTTGCCCAGCTTGCCACGCGCCGCGCGCAGGAACTGGGGATGCGCAACACGACGATTGCCAATTCCTCGGGCTGGCCGCATCCGGACCATCTGATGTCCAAGCGCGATCTGGCCATTCTGGCCGAACATATCATCACCGAATACCCGCAATATTACCCCTATCTCTCGGAAAGCGAGTTTGTCTGGAACGACATCCCGCAACGCAACCGCGTGCCGCTTCTGGGCTCGGGGATCGGGATGGACGGGCTCAAGACCGGCTTTACATCGGCGGCGGGATACTCGCTGACCGGGTCCGCGCGGCAGGGCGACCGGCGCATCGTGTTCGCCTTTGGCGGGCTGGACAGCGAAGCCGCCCGCGTGCGCGAGGCCGAGGCGATCGTCAACTGGGCGTTCCGCCAGTTCCAGAAGGTCAGCCTGGGCGATCCGGGCGCGGTGATGGGCGAGGCGCCGGTCTGGCTGGGCGCGTCCAACTCTGTGGCGCTGGTGCTGGGCGACAGCCGCGACGTGCTGCTGCCCGCGACAGCCGCGCGACAGGTCGAGGGGCGGATCGTCTATGACGGGCCGATCCCGGCGCCGATTGCAGCAGGCGAGCAGATCGCGACGCTGATTGTCGACATCCCGGATATGGAGCCGCTGGAACTGCCGCTTCTGGCCGCAGACGACGTGGCCGAAGGCGGGTTTCGCGTGCGCGCCGAAGCCGCCGCGCGCAAGCTGGCGGGCATGGTTGTCGGGTCGGCCCGCGACGCGATGAATTGATGATGGGGCGCGCGGGCGCAGGGATTTTCGTCAGCTTCGAGGGGATTGACGGGTCGGGCAAATCCACCCAGGCGCGGCTGTTGGCCGAGGCGCTGGGCCGGGATGCCGTGCTGACCCGCGAACCCGGCGGCGCAACCGGGGCCGAGGAGATCCGCCGCCTGCTGGTCGAGGGCGACCCCGCGCGCTGGTCGCCCGAGACCGAGATCCTGCTGTTTACCGCCGCGCGCCGCGATCATCTGGAAAAGACGATCCGCCCCGCGCTTGCGGCAGGCAAGACGCTGATTTCCGACCGCTTTGCTGACTCCACCCGCGTCTATCAGGGCGCGGCACGGGCCAGCCTGCGCCCGCTGGTCGATGAATTGCACCGCCTGATGATCGGGATAGAGCCGGATCTGACCTTTCTGATCGACATGGACCCGGGCGCGGCGCTGGAGCGTGGGCTGGCACGGCGCTCGGGCGAGGACCGGTTCGAGGAACTGGGGCTGGAGTTTCAGCGCGCCTTGCGCGACGGGTTTCTGGCGCTGGCGCAGTCTCAGCCCAACCGCATCCGTGTGATCGACGGAGCGCGCGCGCAAGATGCCATCGCCGCCGAGATTGCCGCGGGTTTTCACGCATGGGCCACCGCATGAGCGCCCTGTGCCCCCAACCCGCCCGGTGGGGTCAGGCCCCACCCACCCACCCGCCTGCCCCCACCGGGCGGTTTGGGGGCAGGGAAGTTGCCCATGGCTGATCCCGCAGAGCTGCCCCCGCCCGACCAGATCGCAGGCGCGCCGCATCCGCGTGAAACGCTCACGCTCTTCGGGCAGGACGCGGCAGAGGCCGCGTTTCTGCGCGCGCATCGCTCGGGGCGGCTGCATCATGGCTGGCTGCTGACCGGCCCGCGCGGGGTGGGCAAGGCAACGCTTGCCTGGAAGATCGCGCGCTTTCTGCTGGCCCAGCCCGCCGAGGATGGCGGCATGTTCGCGCCCCCCCCGCCAGAGAGCCTGACCATCCCCGAGGATCATCCTGTCGCCCGCCGCCTGCGCGCCGGTGCAGATGGCGGCCTGCTGGTGATCCGGCGCGGACATGACGAGAAAGGCCGCCTGCGGCAGGTCATCCGCGTGGATGACATGCGCAAGCTGCACGGGTTCTTCGGCCTGTCCGCCTCGGGCGAGGGGCGGCGTGTCGTGATTATTGACGCAGCCGATGAGATGAACCCCAATGCCGCGAATGCGTTGCTGAAAGCGCTGGAGGAACCGCCCGCCAATGCCACGCTGCTGCTGGTCGCCCATCAGCCCGCGCGGCTGTTGCCCACGATCCGCTCGCGCTGCCGCGAATTGCGCCTCAGCCCGCTGGCGGGCGCGGATTTCGCGTCGGCCCTGGCGCAGGCCGACGTGACCGAGCAGTGCGCGGCACTGGCCGAATTGTCGGGCGGATCGGTCGGCGCGGCGATCTCACTGGCGCAGGGCGGCGGCACGGCGATATATGCGGATATCGTGCAGCTTTTCCAGGGCCTGCCCCGCATCGACCGCCAGCGCGCGCTGTCCTTGGCCGATGCCACGGCCGGGCGCGGGAATGAGGCGCGGTTTGATCTGACGCTCAGCCTGTTCGAACTGTTCCTCGCACGCCTCGCCCGCGCGGGCGCCCTTGGCCCCGGCCCCGATGCCGTGCCGGGAGAGGCCGCACTTCTCGCGCGCATGGCCCCCCATGACGCCGCCGCGCGCAGCTTTGCCACGCTGGCCGAACGCCTGGGCGCCCGCGCGCGCCACGGGCGCGCTGTCAACCTTGACCCTGCCGCGCTGGTGCTTGATATGGTCCTGCAAACCGAAGCAGAGGCCCGGAGCTATCTCTGAGCCCTGCGATGCTGGAGAAACCATGCCCCCTGCCCTTGTCGACAGCCATTGCCATCTGGATTTCCCGCAACTGGCCGAGGATCGGGACGCTGTGATCGCGCGCGCACGTGCAGCTGGCGTCACGCGTATGGTCACCATATGCACCCGCCTGCGCCAGTTGCCGCAAGTCCGCGCGATTGCCGAGGCGCATGACGGGCTGTTCTTTGCCGCCGGCACCCACCCGATGAGCGTGGCCGACGAGCCCATGGTCACGGTGGAGGAGCTGACCGCAATCGCCCAACACCCGCGCATGGTGGGCATCGGGGAATCGGGGCTGGACTATCATTACACCGCCGAGAGCAAAGCGGCCCAGCAAGAAAGCCTGCGCCTCCATATCGAGGCCGCGCGCCGCACCCGCCTGCCGCTGATCATCCATGCCCGCGACGCCGATGACGACATGGCCCGCATCCTGACCGAGGAATATCGCGCAGGCCCCTACACATGCGTCATGCATTGCTTTTCCTCGGGCGCGGGGCTGGCGCAGGCCGCGCTCGATCTGGGCTTCTACCTGTCCATGTCGGGCATCGCGGCCTTTCCCAAAAGCGAGAGCCTGCGCGCGATCTTTGCCAGCGCGCCCCTTGACCGCATTCTGGTCGAGACAGACGCGCCCTATCTGGCCCCGCCCCCTTATCGCGGCAAACGCAATGAGCCCGCCTATACAGTGCATACCGCGCAGGTGGGCGCAGAGATCTTCGGCCTCGATTATGCCGATTTCGCCGCTGCCACTTGCGCCAATTTCGACCGGCTGTTCTGGAAAGCCGCCGCATGAGCCGCCTGCGCGCCACGATCCTGGGCTGCGGATCTTCCGGCGGGGTGCCCAGGCTGGGCGGGCATTGGGGCAATTGCGACCCGATGGAGCCGCGCAATACCCGCCGCCGCTGTTCGCTGCTGGTGGAACGCATCACGGGGGAGGCGCGCACGCAGGTGCTGATCGACACCTCGCCCGATATGCGTGCGCAGCTGCTGGATGCCGGGGTCGGGCGGCTGGATGCCGTCGTCTATACGCATTCGCATGCCGATCATGTCCACGGGATCGACGATCTGCGCCAGTTGGTGTTCAACACCCGCGAACGGCTGGCCGTCTGGGCCGATGGCCCCACGCAAGAGGCGCTCTATGCCCGGTTCGGCTATGCCTTTGTGCAGCCGCAGGGCTCGCCCTACCCGCCCATCCTCGACATGCACAGCATCACCGGCGCCATCACCGTCGAAGGCGCGGGCGGCCCCCTGACCCTGCACCCGCTGCGGCTGAACCACGGCACGATCGACGCGCTGGGCTTTCGCATCGGCGGGCTGGCCTATTGCCCCGATGTCGTCGCCATATATGAGGAAAGCTGGCCCTGGCTGACGGGGCTGGATATCTGGATCATTGATGCGCTGCGCCGCAAGCCGCACCCGACCCATGCGCATCTGGACATGACACTGGGCTGGATTGAAAAAGCGGCACCCGCGCGCGCGATCCTGACCAACATGCATAACGATCTTGACTATGCCACGCTGCGCGACGAAACCCCCGCGCATGTCACCCCCGCACATGACGGCATGGTGATCGAACTGGATATGTGAATGCAGGCCCTGGCCGATGTCATCCTGCCGGTGTTTCTGGTCATCGGCTTTGGCTATGTCGCACGCTGGCGGCAGCTCATCTCGGATGCGCAGGTCGACGGGGTCGTGCTGTTCACGCAGAATTTCGCCATTCCCTGCCTGTTGTTCGTGGCCATCGCGCGGCTGGATCTGGGGCAGAATTTCGAATGGCGGCTGCTGACCAGCTTTTATGTTGGCGCGATTGCGGGCTTTGTGCTGGGCTTTGCAGGCGCGCGGATCTTCTTTCGCCGCGACTGGGAGGATTGCACCGCCATCGGCTTTGTCGCGCTGTTCTCGAACTCGGTCCTGCTGGGGCTGCCGCTGACCGAGCGCGCCTATGGCGCGGACGCGCTGGCTGCGAATTACGCCATCATCGCGCTGCATTCGCCGATCTGCTACGCTATCGGCATCACCACGATGGAGGTGCTGCGCAATCGCGGCGGGCGCGCGCGCGACAGCGCTGCCGCAGTGCTCTCGGCCATGTTCCGCAATGCGCTGGTGATTGGCATTACGCTGGGCTTTATCGTCAACCTGACCGAACTGCCCCTGCCCGGCGTAATGGATCAGGCGCTTGATCTGATGGTGCGCGCGGCCCTGCCCGCGGCCCTGTTCTCGCTGGGGGGCGTGCTCTACCGCTACCGCCCCGAGGGGGATCTGCGCACCATCGGCTTTGTCGTGGCCCTCTCGCTCATCGTGCACCCGGCCATTACCTACGGGCTCGCGCGCGGCTTCGGGATCAGCACCGAAGCGCTGCGCTCTGCCACCCTCACCGCTGCCATGGCGCCTGGGGTGAATGCCTATGTCTTTGCAAACATGTATGGCCGGGCCAGACGGGTCGCGGCCTCTTCCGTGCTGATCGGCACCGCCGGGGTCATGCTGACCGGCTGGGTCTGGCTTTATATCCTGCCCTGAGCGGCAAGCAGCCCTTCAGCACCCACTGGGCCAGCCCCGACCCCATCTTCATCTTGCCAAAAATACTCACCTGCACGCCGCCTGCACCATGCGAGTCATCGGCTATG
>PWWF01000037.1 GCA_003561595.1 Paracoccaceae bacterium
GAGCAGGGGCGGCTGGAATTCATCAACCGGGCGGCTGAAAGCATGGTTGGCGTGGATGGGGCGCAGATGCTGGGTGAGCCGCTGGCAGAGATCGTGCCCGAATTCGCGCCCCTGCTGGACCGCCTGCGCGCCAGCCCCGGCCAGGCCCGCATGCAGGAAGAGCTCAAGCTCGTGCGCGGCGGACGGTTGGAGACATTGCTGGTGCGCGTGGCCGCGCGCAGGCAGGTCGATGGCCAGCTTGAAGGCTATGTCGTGGCCTTTGATGATGTCAGCGAACTGGTCTCGGCGCAGCGCATGGCGGCCTGGGGGGATGTTGCGCGCCGGATCGCGCATGAGATCAAGAACCCGCTGACGCCGATCCAGCTCTCGTCGGAACGGATCGACCGCAAATTCGCGCGCAAGCTGGATCAGGCAGATGCCGAAAGCCTGTCGCAACTGACCTCGGTGATCGTGCGCCAGACCAATGACCTGCGCCGCATCGTCGATGAATTCTCGCGCTTTGCCCGGATGCCCGAACCCGACCGCCGCCCGCATGATCTGGTCGCGATCCTGCGCGATTGCGCGCTGCTGCAGGAAAGCGGTCAGCCCGATGTGCGCTTTGACATCACGCTGCCCAACATGCCGGTCGTGGTCGAGGTGGATGAAACCATGATGGCGCAGGCCTTTACCAACCTGATCAAGAATGCGGGCGAGGCGACCGAGAGCAAGCGCGCCCAGGGCGCGCCCGACGGGTTCGTACCCGAAATCCGCGTGCAATTTCAAGCGGATGATACGGATATGACCATCATCATCGCCGATAACGGGATCGGGCTGCCCGCAGATCGCGCGCGCCTGTTCGAGCCCTATGTGACCACGCGCCAGGAAGGCACCGGGCTGGGCCTGTCCATCGTGCGCAAGATCATCGAGGAACATGGCGGCACCCTGCGGCTGGACGATGCGCCGGTCTTTGACGGGTGCGATCATTCCGGCGCAATGGCGGTCATCCATTTGCCACGACTGGCACCCGAGGCAGCAGCAGAGACAGAAGCGGAATTGGCGGAGCAGCACAGATGAGTGATATTCTTATTGTCGATGACGAGCGTGACATCCGCGCCCTGATAGCCGATATCCTGCAGGATGAGGGCTATACCACCCGCCTTGCCGCCAATTCGGATGAGGCGATGGCAGAGGTCAATGCCAACCCGCCCGCCATGCTGATCCTGGATATCTGGCTGAAAGACAGCAAGATGGACGGGATCGACATTCTGATGACGGTCAAACGCTCGAACCCGGATATTCCCATCGTGATTATCTCGGGTCATGGCAATGTCGAGATTGCGGTCGCGGCGATCAAGCAGGGCGCCTATGATTTCATTGAAAAGCCCTTCAATATCGACAAGCTGATGGTCGTGATCAGCCGCGCGATGGAAGCGTCACGCCTGCGCCGCGAGAACCTCTCGCTCAAGCGGCGCGAATCCAATGCCGCGCAGATGCTGGGCGAAAGCCATGCGTTCCGCACGCTTTGCGCCAATCTGGAAAAGGTCACGCAATCCAACGCGCGGGTCATGTTCACCGGCCCCGCAGGCAGCGGGAAAGAGGCCGCGGCGCGTTATGTTTATGAGCATTCGGACCGCGCACAGGCGCCCTTTGTCTGCGTGTCCTCGGCCACGATCGAGCCTGACCGCATGGAAGAGGTGCTGTTCGGGCGCGAAAGCCCGGAACGCGGGGTAGAGCCGGGGCTTCTGGAACAGGCGCATGCCGGTGTCGTCTATCTGGACGAGGTTGCCGATATGCCCATGGGCACCCAATCCAAGATCCTGCGCGTGCTGGTCGAGCAGCAATTCACCCGGCTGGGCGGCACGGACAAGGTGCGCGTGGACCTGCGTGTGATGTCGGCCACCACGCAGGATCTGGCCGCCAATGTGCGCGAGGGGCGCTTTCGGCAGGAATTGTTCGACCGGCTCAGCGTGGTGCCCATCCGCGTGCCGGGGCTGGAAGAACGCTGCGAGGATATCCCGCTGCTGGCCGAGCATTTCATGGAAGAACTGCACCGCCTGCAGGGGCTGGCGCGGCGGCCGCTGTCGGACGGGGCGCGCGCACATCTGCAGACCATGCGCTGGCCCGGCAATATCCGCCAGTTGCGCAATGTGATCGAGCGCGCGATGATCCTGGGCGAGGCGGGCAGCCCCATCGAGATCAGCGATCTGCAAAGCGAAGCGCCCGCAGGCGATAACGGAGAGATTTCGCGCATCGTATTGTCGGGCAGCCTGACGACCCTGCCGCTGCGCGAGGCGCGCGAATTGTTCGAGCGCGAATATCTGCTGTCCCAGATCCAGCGCTTTGGCGGCAATATCAGCCGCACCGCCAGTTTCGTGGGGATGGAGCGTTCGGCGCTGCACCGCAAGCTGAAATCGCTGGGGGTGACCGCGCCCAAACTGTCCGAGGCGAAGGGCTAGTGCGCGCAGCCCGTGCTTGCACTGCCGCGCAGGCTGTGTCACGCCCAAGGCTTCAACGCCATGCGGCAGGGGCGCGCAAGCCATGAAAGTTATCGTGTGCGGGGCAGGGCAGGTCGGCTGGCAGATCGCGCGCCACCTGTCGAGTGAACGCAATGATGTGACCATCGTCGACAGCAAGCCCGAACTGGTGCGCCGCGCCACCGACGCGCTGGAGGTGCAGGGCGTGGTGGGCTACGCGAGCTATCCCACCATCCTCGATCAGGCCGGTGCCTCTGATGCCGACATGATCATCGCGGCCACCTATTCCGATGAGGTCAATATGGTGACCTGTCAGGTGGCGCATTCGGTCTTTGGCGTGACGCGGCGCATCGCGCGGCTGCGCGAGCAATCCTATCTGAACCCGCGCTATTCCGACCTTTTCCGCCGCGAACACATGCCCATCGATGTCATCATCAGCCCCGAGCGCGAGGTCAGCCTTGCCGCGCTCGACCGTGTGGCCTATCCGCAGGCATTTGATGTGCATGAATATTTCCAGGGCAAGGCGCTGCTGATCGGGCTGCAACTGGATGCCGATTGCGCTGTGCTCGAAACCTCGCTGCGCGAATTGTCCGAGCTGTTTCCGACATTGCGGATCATGGTGGCAGGCGTCCGGCGCGGCAAGCGGCTGTTTGCGCCCGAACCCGAGGATCAGCTTTTCGCGGGCGATCAGGTCTATCTGCTGACCGATACCCGCGATGTCGCCCGCACATTCGAGGTCTTTGGCAAGCCCCCGCAGCCGCAGGGCCGCGTGCTGATCGTGGGGGGCGGCAATGTCGGCCTGACCGTCGCGCGGGCGCTGGAAAACCAGCCCCAGCGGGTCCGCGTCAAGGTGATCGAACGCGACCGCAGCCGCGCCGAGGCGGCGGCGGATGGGCTGAAACGCTCGATCGTGCTGCATGGCGACGGGATGGATGCGGGGCTTCTGGATGAGGCCGGGATCACCAAGACCGATTCGGTCCTGCTGTTGACCGATGATGACCGCACCAATCTGCTGGCGGCCGTGCGCGCCAAGACCATGGGCGCGCGGCAGGCGATCTCGCTCATCAATGATCCGGGGCTGGTATCGCTGGCCGATGCGACGGGGGTGGATGCGCATATCAACCCGCGCGCGCTGACGATTTCGTCGATCCTGCGGCATGTGCGCCATGGGCGGGTCCGCTCGGTCTATCTGCTGGGCGACCGAGAGGCCGAGGTGATCGAGGCGCAGGTGCTGGGCACCTCGGCGCTGTCGAATGCGCGCGTGCGCGATGTGGATTTCCCCGAAGGCGCGCTGCTGATCGGGGTGTCGCGCAAGGGCGAGTTCATGCGCCCCACGGGCGACATGGTCCTGCGCGA
The DNA here is from genome assembly GCA_003561595.1 of Paracoccaceae bacterium. Taxonomy (GTDB): domain Bacteria; phylum Pseudomonadota; class Alphaproteobacteria; order Rhodobacterales; family Rhodobacteraceae; genus Roseinatronobacter. The sequence goes on from PWWF01000037.1 coordinate 3,810, forward strand.
GGGCGATCTGGTGGTGATCTTCTCGCTGACGGCGGATGTCCCGCAGGTCGATGAATTGCTGCAGGTCGCGGTCGAGTATTTCTGATCCGTCCGGGCCGGACGGGTCAGAAGGGCAGGGGGCGCAATGGGGTTTGGCGGGCGCGGCACAACCATTCTGGTGGCGCTGATCGGGGCGACAGCCGTGGCGATGCTGCTGCCTGCGGCTGTCGGATTCACGCTGCGCGAACATGCGCTGGCGCGCGCCTTTCTGTATTCGAGCGCGCTTTTGACCACTGGCGCGGGTCTGATCCATCTGGCCGGGCGTAATCTGACCGGGCGCAATGCGATGCTGGCGCATCCCTTCTCGTATCTGGCGCTGATCTATCTGCTGCTGCCTGCGCTGATGGCCATTCCCCTGACCGAGGCTGTCCCCGGCCTGCGCTTTCGCGATGCCTGGTTCGAGATGATCGCCGCATTCACCACCACCGGGGCCAGCGTGATCGAGGGGGATATCACGCTCAGCCTGCATCTGTGGCGCGCGCTGGTTGCATGGGGGGGCGGGCTGTTCATTCTGGTGGTGGCGACCGCGCTTCTGGCGCCGATGACTCTGGGCGGGTTCGAGTTGTTCGCAACCCAGGCCCGGCGGCAGACCGATCTGGCAGGCTGGCAGCGCGCGCATCGCAGCAGCGTGCTGGATGAGGGCTATGGTGACAAGAGCCTGACGCGCCTGCGCGACCAGTTGAGCGTGATCGCGCCCTTTTATGCGGGTCTGACGCTGGTGCTGTGGGTGGCGCTGTCAATTGCCGGAAACCCGCCGCTGGCCGCGCTGATCGTGGCGATGTCCACGCTCTCGACCTCTGGCATCACCCCCGAGCCCGTCCTGATGGGCGGCGTGTCCGAACTGCTGGTGGCGCTGGTGCTGATGCTGGCGCTCTGCCGTCGCTTCTGGCCGGGCGCGCAACTGACGCTGGGGCGCCAGCCATTGGCCCGCGATCTGGAACTGCGCACGGGGCTTGTGTTGCTGGGCGCGATTGTCGCGTTGATGTCGCTGCGGCTGATCTTCGACGGCGGCACCACGCTGGCCGCGCTCTGGGGGCATGGGTTCACGGCGCTCTCGTTCCTGACCACGACGGGATTTGTCAGCGCCCATGCTGTCGGGCCGGATGGGGTGTTTGCGGGGCCTGCGGGCATGGTGCTGATCGGGCTTGCGATGATCGGCGGTGGGGTCGCGACCACAGCGGGCGGGCTGAAGCTGCTGCGCGCCTTCGCGCTGTTCTGGCAGGCCCGGCACGAGGTCGAGCGCCTTGTCTATCCCGCCAGCGTGGGTGGGGACGGCAACCGCCTGCGCGGCCTGCGCGAATTGGGGGCCGTATCGGCCTGGCAGTTCCTGATGATCTTCATCTTCTCGCTGATGGCGCTGACAGCCCTGCTGACACTCGCGGGCCTGCGCATGGAAGATGCCATCGTTTTCGCGGTGGCCGCGCTCGCCACGACCGGCCCGCTGGCGCAGGTGGCAGGCGATGCGCCGCTCTTGTGGTCCGATCTGGGCGATCTGACCCGCGCCGCGCTGGCATTCGGCATGATCCTGGGGCGGTTGGAACTGCTGCTAATGCTGTCGATCTTCTGGCGCCGCTGAGCGGGCAGACCGCCGCCCGCGCGCCTTGCGCAAGTGCCGTTTCGCGCAACAAAGTTTCGCCGCCGGGCAGATTTTGTGGGTTTCGGGGCTGGAAGTTTCCGAAAACCCGTTCCATAGTCACGAGATAGGGAGACAAGGCTCCTTGCGTAAAGCAAACACGCCCAGCAAAAAGGCAAGCGCATGGCCAGTGACAGACAAAATCTGCAAGACGCATTTCTCAACCATGTCCGCAAGAACAAGGTTCCGGTGACGGTATTTCTGATCAACGGGGTCAAGCTGCAGGGGGTCATCACCTGGTTTGACAATTTCTGCGTGCTCTTGCGCCGCGACGGGCAAAGCCAGCTTGTCTACAAGCACGCCATATCGACGATCATGCCGGGCCAGCCGATTTCGCTCTATGAGGGTGATAGCTGATCGCCCGCGACCCTGACGATACCGCCGTGACACCTGATACGCCGCGCGCGACCCGCGCGCTGGTGCTGCATCCCGATATTCGCACATCCCACAGTCCGCGCGAGGCCGAGAATGCCCTGGCCGAGGCCGTCGCGCTGGCCCATGCCCTGCCGGGGCTGGAGGTTGTGCAATCCCAGGTCGTCCGCCTGCCCAAGGCCCATGCCGGCAAGCTGTTCGGAAAGGGCAAGCTGGCGGAACTGGCCGAAGCGATCCATGATGCCGAGATCGATCTGGTGCTGGTCGATGGCCCGGTCACACCCGTCCAGCAGCGCAATCTGGAACGCGACTGGGATGTGAAGTTGCTGGACCGCACGGGCCTGATCCTCGAGATCTTTGCCGACCGCGCCCGCACGCGCGAGGGTGTGTTGCAGGTGGAACTGGCCGCGCTGAGCTATCAGCGCACGCGGCTGGTCCGCGCCTGGACCCACCTGGAACGCCAGCGGGGCGGCCTGGGCTTTGTCGGCGGGCCGGGTGAGACGCAAATAGAGGCCGACCGCCGCGCCATCGACACCCAGATGGTCCGCCTGCGCCGCCAGCTCTCCAAAGTCTCGCGCACGCGCGAACTGCACCGCGCGGCCCGGCGCAAGGTACCATTCCCGATTGTCGCGCTGGTGGGCTACACCAATGCGGGCAAATCGACGCTGTTCAACCGCCTGACCGGGGCCGAGGTGATGGCCAAGGACATGCTGTTCGCCACGCTTGACCCGACCATGCGCGCGGTCCGGCTGCCCAGCGGCAAGGATGTCATCCTGTCGGACACGGTGGGCTTCATCTCGGACCTGCCGACGCAACTGGTCGCGGCCTTTCGCGCCACGCTGGAAGAGGTGCTGGAGGCCGATCTGATCGTGCATGTGCGCGATATCGCGCATGA